>DATFMO010000001.1:0-19124 GCA_035266925.1 Sunxiuqinia sp.
CCGTATGCCCATAGATATCGAATTTATATTCCGGATACCTTTTCAGGGCATCAACTAAACCATCCAACTTGTTGGTTTCGTTCGACCGTAACTTGCTCTTGTCCGTATCGAACAATACGGGATGGAAATTTTCAATGGCTGCCGGCGTGGTCACCGGGCATCCGTTGTTGCTTTTCGGTCCTGCTTTCGTTGGGCAATCATCTTCCTCGTTGTATAAACCATCGCCATCCGTATCAATCGGACAACCATGTTTATCAACTGTCCAGTTTTCAGGCGTATCCGGGCATTGGTCGTCGGCATCTGCAACACCATCATTGTCAGAATCCGGGCAACCGTCCAGTTTTTCCAGTCCTTTCACGTCGGGACATTTATCATTTTTGTCGGCTACTCCGTCATGGTCACGGTCAGGACAACCTTTTAGCGGAATTAATCCGGCTTCTTGCGGACATTCATCCTGGTAATCGGGAACACCGTCGCCATCCGAATCTACCGGGCACCCGTGTTCATCAACTGCTACTCCTTCCGGAGTATTCGGGCATTCATCTTTTCGATCCACTACGCCGTCGTCATCCGCGTCTTTCTTGTGTCCAAAATTGTACACAATTCCCACCGTTGCTTTCAGGTGCGAATCCTTATACTCGCCATAATCAGGTGATGTCAGCTTCAATCCATCAATATAGCCTGCCTCCGCAAAAAGGGAAAATCGAGGGCTGATTCCAATTTTTGTACCGGCGCCGTAGTGGACATCCAATCCTTCTGACTTGTTGTCGAACAAATAGCTGGGGCCTCCAAAAAGATACGGACGAATGGTACTATTTTCTTTGATGATGTATCCGTTGTTTAATTTATATTTGAAATTTAAAGCAAAATTGGCAATGTCAATTGGTACATCAACTTCTCCGTTAAACAAGCCCAGCTCAGTTTGCAGGGCGACATCGAATGATGAATTAAGGTATCTGTTCAATGAAAGTTGCGGGAAAAAGCCATACGAATTCAGACCATCGTTTTGATAAACTCCGGCTCCAAGTCCAAGTCCCCATTTTTTATCTTTGGTTTGTGCAAATGTGATTGATCCAATAAATAATAATGCAATTAAAAGTATACTTTTTCTCATAATCAATAATTTTAAGTTAACTGATGATATCCGACTGAAGCAACTCACAAAAAAAGTGGTGAGCAAATTGCTTCAGTCGAATTTTTCTTATTTCTGGAAATAGAATTCACGTCTATTTTCGGTGAAATAAATGCTATCTGAAACCTCTGAAACCTCCAGCAATTACCGAGAGTAAAAAAAGTACCAGAAAAATGTAAAAGATTATTTTTGCAATTTCGGCAGCTCCGGCAGCGATACCACCAAAGCCAAAAATTGCTGCGACCAGCGCGATAATAAATAATACAATGACTAAACGCAACATGGTTTTGGTTCTTTAAGGGTTAAAATTTCATGCCAACATAAACCTGAATAACGGTGTTTTTGGCATCGCCGAGCAAGTCGTATGACTTTTCATCCTTTTTGGCCACGGTTGCTAGTCCCATGCTATAGTCAAATCCAACCATGACCGGATCCAAATCAAACCCCAACCCACCAACGAGTCCAAAATCCAACGGATGAAAATTCTTCCGGTTGATATCATCAGCGGAATTGATATTGTAAAAATTGAGCACTTCAGCATCGGTTTGCATGTTTGCATTCACCAGGTAACCGGCGTATGGTCCGAAATGAAAATCGAAATCATCGGCCAGGTTAAAAACCAGCTTCACCGGCAATTCCAAATAATTCAGGTTGAATTTCGTATCACCTTGTGCAATACCATCATAATTGATTTTCATCCCTTTCACTGAATACAATAATTCAGGTTGAACCGCAAATGATTCACTCACGGGAATTTTATCAAAAACCCCGATATGAAATCCGGCTTTCAGGTTTTTGTCGTTGTTTCCTTCGGTTGTCATGCTCGATAAATTCAAACCCCCGATTACTCCAGAATTTGAATTTTGAGCCCAGACTCCCGAGCTCACAGTAAGGCATAGCAAGAATAAACTTATCATTTTTGTTCTCATAACTTTTCCTTTTATTAATATCTATATTAGTCTTGTGGTTGACCAATTTCTCCTCTTTTAGCAGCTCGTTTCAATTTATTGTTGGCGAAAATGGCTACTTCAACGCGGCGATTTTGTTTTCGTCCGGCTTCTGTTGAATTGTCAGCTACAGGTTGTGTTTCGCCGTAGCCTACTTCAGAAATCCGGGAGCCAGCAACGCCAAGAGCTTTCAAATAATCACCAACGGAAGCTGCCCGATCTTCCGACAATTTCTGGTTGTAACTTTCACTTCCTTTGCTGTCAGTGTGGCCTTCAATCAATATTTCGGTATCTTCATATTTCTTCAACACTTTGGCCAGCTGGCCAATATTATCTTCCGATGTTGGCGTTAAAGCAGCAGAATCGAAACCGAACAGAATGCCGGAATCAAACGTAATTTTAATCCCCTCTCCAACACGCTCAACTTTAGCACCTTGCAGATCTCGTTGCAATTCTTCGGCTTGTTTGTCCATATATTTCCCGACCAACGCTCCGGCAGCGCCGCCAATAACAGCACCTAAAATGGCTCCTCTGGCAGTGTTGTCTGACTTTGAACCGATGGCACCACCGATTGCGCCTCCAGCCCCTGCGCCTATCGCTCCACCTTTCAGCGTACGGGAAGCATTACAGGAGGCAAGCAAAACCAGACTGGCCAATAAAATTGCCTTAAAAAAATGAAGTTTCTTTGTCCGTGTTTTCATGATTTCTCATTTTGATTTATGACAACATATTGATAAACAATTATGCCATATTTCGAAAACAAACAAAAAAATACCACAACAAGCTGATAATCAGACCTCTTTTAAACAAACTAAAAAAAGCCTAAAACCCAATTTCCACACTTTTCCTGTTTATTTGTTCCACAAATTGCGGTTTAATATCCACATAATGAACGTTTGATTTTTATCACTAACACAGCCACAACAACAAACAAACATCTAACTATCAATACATTACAGTTCTAAATGAAGTTTAGGTACAATTTTAGAATACCTTGTCATGTACCAAATTTTTAAGTTATGAGAAAGAGAATTGCATTTTTAGTTCTGATGATTTTCATTTCAGGAGCAGCTATGGCACAATACGATTTTGCCGTTGGATTGCGATCCGGAGGAACATCAGGGATTACGTTGAAAAAGAATTATGGAAGTACTGCTATTGAAGGAATTTTTGGCTTTTGGCACGACGGTTTGAGTGTTACCGGCCTGTGGGAACACAACAAAATGGCTTTCAATGCTCCAGGACTGAATTGGGTATATGGTGTTGGAGGCCACGTAGCTTTTTATGGAAATCACTTTGACGCACACAGCGGACCTTCCTGGTATGGACACCCAGAAGACATTGGAGATGGCGCCCTCGGTCTTGGTATCGATGGTACAGTCGGGCTGGAGTATAAAATTCCGGAAGTGCCAATTGCCTTTGGATTCAATTTCAAACCGTACCTGGAAATAATAACTAACGGAGGAGTTATCTTCTCTCCAGACCCGGGTATTGGAATTAAAGTCGCTTTTTAAAATACAACTGATAAGAATGTATCTTGAGTGTCCCGTGGATTTACCCGGGGCACTTTTATTTTGTATCGAATTTGTAAATCACATCAAAACCACTGTCGTTGGAGGAATTGTTCAACTGGAAAAACAGTGACCGGAACAATTCATACTCCAGTTTAACTTCGTACTTGGCCATATTTTTTTGATCTGTTTCCCCAAAACGTTGTTCGTAGCTCACAAATAAATTATTGGTGATGTATTTACCAACGACCACTGTTGCATTATTAAAATCACCACTCCCCTTCACTTCAATATAGTCCACATTCAACTTTTTACCCAAATAACTAGTCAATTGAGACGAAAGGATCGAGGCAGCTGCTTTCCCGGCAATGTTTCCGGCTCCAGCAACATTTTCCTGCTGATTCATGGAAAGCTCATTCATACTCTTTCCAAACAAGATGTATGACAATGCATCACCCTCGCTCACAGAGCTGCCATCAAGGCTGAACTTAACCGATGGGTTCTCCGCCGTTCCGGTGATGCTGACATCCAGCTTTTGTTGTACCTGTTGCGCATTACGAAAAGCGTACGATGCATTAATATTAACTTTGGGCATGATGTTTTCACCTCCTTCAAAATTAATACTCCCATCATTGATGATGAAGGTGCGCCCGAACAAATCATACTGCCCACGAACGACATCCAGCGTTCCAAACAACTCAAAAAAGGTTGGATGTTTTATCATTTTCAAATCACCGGAAATTTCAATATGCATGTCCTCATCTTTGATCCACGTATTTTGGGGAATGTTGAGTTTGATGGTCCCCGTTAGATGATCAAAGTAGCTCCAATTGACACTATCCGTGTTTGCCACCTTAATTGAATCGGAAGCGACAGGATCTTTCGGAGTAGTTTGCTCATCCATCGCTTGAACCAGTAATGGTTTGGGGATTTCAGGAGCTTCAACTTTTCCCATCAGGTTGTAAATAGCCGGCAGATAAAACTCTGATTGAGGTACAGTCAGGTTTCCGTCGAAAATGACCGAATCTTTCTTTCCACCCAGACTGGCATTGCCATCTACCTGCATATTGAATCGAGGGTGATCCACGGGGTTAAAGTGATCAAACTTCAGGTTGATCTGCGACTGGCTGATGTCGCCCTTGTAAAAATCAGAACTGAAATCAATTTTTCCATCGGCTGTCAAATCACCATCAGCCGTTTTGATCAGGAAGGTGTCCAGCTTCATTTTATTACGCAAGAAGTTCATTGAAAAGCGGATATCATGGTAATCAACGCCGTACCGCTCCACTTTAACAGATGCATTTTTCATTCGTAGATTCCCGGTTGGATCTGGCGATTCCACGGTGCCTTTCACGGTAACATCGCCATTGATGGCTCCCTTGATTTCATCTGCCAGGTTAAACGTCTGCAAAACAGCCAATGGAAATTTATCCACAGTCAACTTCAGATCGATCGAATCTTTGGGATTCATATCAAATTGCAGGCTATCCATCTTTAATTGGAAAGGTACGGAACCTGCCAATTCAACCCGGCCGCTGTCGATTGGCACAATGCGGGCCTGAACCACCAGCCGATTGTTATCCGAATGCAATGAGCCGCCAAATTCAGAAAACGAAAACTTATTGAACGAGGCCCGGTCAATTCCGAAATTACCTTTCAAATCAGCCGTATCAGCCTTTCCATCCAACTGCAGGTCCATGGAAAACACCCCAGAAGGCTCAGCACTTAAATTGAACATTGCTGCAAGCTGTTTCAAATTGATATTCGCTGCCTTCAGCTCAAAATTGTTTTGCCCAACTTGGCTCACCTGCCCCTGCGCTGTAACATATTGAGCAGTATCTGAATTGTCCGATGCCATTCTGAAATGATTGATTCGGTAATTCAACGAATCAAACACGAGCACTGCCGACCCATGCGTAAGACTCCAGTGCTGATTTTTATAATCCACCTTCCATCTGGGCAGGGTCAACCGCATGGTGTCTCCCAAATGCAGCCCGGCTTGCAGCTGACTCTGCAAATCGGCATTAGCCAGGTTACCATCAATCAATATTGAATCAGGAACATACCGAACATCGAAAGCTAGAGAATCAAGATTGATAGGACTGCTCTGGAATTGCTCAGCCACCACATGAGCTTTGAAAATCGTGTCTTTCGAAGTTATCAGTCCATTGCCCACAATTTTTGCGCGATTCAAAAGATAGTCCTGGTATCGCGTTTCTCCCAGATCAATGCTCGATTGCATAATCAACGAATCAGTACTTCCCCATAGATGGCCTTTCAGCGAACCACTTGTTTTCAAACCAGTCACCGGGAAGAATGCACCCAACTCCGCAACATCATCAAACTTTGCAACCAACCGAAGATCCGATTGCCCTTTCAAGCTGTAATTCCCATGTGCGGTCAAATTAACATTCTCCGTTTTCGCCAGCAACGAATCAACCATAACATTTTCATTTTCATAGCGGACTTGAGCCAAAACCGAATCAATCGCAAGGTGGTAAATTCCAGATTTCGACATGGTAATTTGTCCATTAGCAGATAGTGATTTGGGATCAAAGCCTTTGCCTGTTACGTGGGCTTGCAAATTGATCGTCGATTTCAAACTGTCGTTTCCCGTCAATTGGGCCAAGTCAAGATTTTCTGTCCTCAGGCTAGCTTGATAAACGGGCGTTGATTGTAAATGCTGAATTTGTGGTTTTATCCAGAATGAGCCAAAATCGCCTTTCCCGCGTGCTTCACCGTCCAATGTGCCATTTTGCAAATGGGCTGTCAGGTGCAAGTCAGCAATCGGCTTCTCTTCAATCATGCAGTCTTTAAAATCGCCTGCAACTGTAATTTTCGCAGTTTTTGGATCGAAGCCTTTTCCCCGGGCAGTTACGTTTCCATTCACCAAAAAATTTAGCTGAGGATCTCCCAGCCAATGTGCCAATGCAATGTTCTTCAGACTTGCTTTCAGCTGATATTCCAGCAGTGAATCGCTAGGATTATTTTGAATAAAACCACCAAAATTAGCAGAATTCAACTCTAACTGAACAGCCTGTATTTGCTCATCAATCTGAGCGGTGGCGTGTAACGAATCCTGATTCAATGTTCCTTTTAAGTTGATCACCGGATGCGCCGGAAGTTTGAATCCTGAAAGGAAATACCGGAACTCAGCCAAATACAAGGAATCACTTTTTAAATCGATCGTTGCCTGCAACTTTGGTTGATCTGTTAATGTCGCTTCCCCTCCCAATTGATTCTTTTGCGTTTGCAAATTGAATTGATGGAGTTGAATCTTGTTCCCGTTCCGACGAAGCCGAAAAGCGAGGTTCTTCAATTGAAAATCCGGGGATTCAGTTTGCAGCGAAAGTTGATGCAAATCAGCAACCTGCTTATTTTCTGCATAATGAAACGACAAACGGGTGTTTAAATGCTGTACCATTTGGGGAAGAAGAGTATCCGGCGACTCAATTTTAAACTCACCTTCTTCAATTTTAAATTGAGCTATGTCAAACGCAAAAGAACCGGTTGAGCTAGTATCCGGCTGGCTGCTTGGTGGCTTCATCAAATGTTGCACGTTCCAGGTCGAATCCTTCAACTGTATTAATTGCAGATAAGGCTGATTAATTTGTACTGTATAAACCTGTAGATGGCCATAAAGCAATGACCACAAATTATAGCGGGCTTCTATCAGATTGACTGCTGCCAGAGTGTCCTGTTGATTGGACAGGACAATATTTTTCAGTTCGAGTGAATTGAAAAAGTTTCCGCCGATGCCGCCAATTTCCAGTTGTCCGTTGATCATGGCAGACACTTTTTGGCTCGCTACTCTAGCAATCTTTTGCTTCACCGGACTGGTCTGGATCAACAGGCCGGCCAGCACCAACAAAACCAGCAAGAGTGCAAGTATTCCCAGCACAACACGAACGCTATATTTGATGAATTTCCTCATGTTCTCTTCTTAAAATGCTTGTCCCACACTGATAAAAAACTGCGGACTTTTCTTGACATTCCACAACGGAAACCCCAAGTCCAGGCGCACCGGGCCAATTGGTGTATCAATACGCAAACCGCTACCGGCAGCGTATGCCAACTGGTCGAGATGATACGCGTACGAACTTCGCCAGACATTACCTCCATCCATAAAAGCCACACCGCTCAGTCGCCAGAACAACGGAAACCGCAATTCCAGGTTGCTTTCGATGATGCTTTTGCCCCCCAAGGGAGTTCCACTGGGACGTTTGGGGCCCAATTCCGAACGGCTCCAACCACGCACCGAATTGCTACCTCCGGAATAGAAACGATCCTCCACAGGGATGAAACCGCTGCTGTCAGCTGATGTGATTCCGCCAGCCATGGCACGAAAAGCCAAAACCATGTGCCCAATTTTTTGATAATGCCGAAAATCGGCCCAAAAACGCGTGTAATTGAAAGGGCCACCAAAAGCATGTCCGTTCAATTTTAAACCAACAGACAGGTTAACACCCCGTTTGGGCGAAAATTTTGGGTTTGAATTGTCAAACACGCCGCTCAGCAAAATCCCGGATTTGCTGTATGGAAAATTCTTGCTTTCGCGCGTCACATGCGTTGTGTCACCCGGCTCCAATTGCTGCTTCACGTTTTCAAGGTAATAAGTCAGCTTGCCTGTCAGCCAGCTGTTGAATTGATATGTGATCGGAACATTGATGCCATAAGTTCGGGTTCTGTATCCCGGCTCAACTACACGATTGATGAACGGATTGAGCGAGATGGAACTTTTCGGACTGAAAAACTGGGGCTGAATCCATCGCAAACTGGCCGAATAAGGAGTCAGTGCTGAATGTTTTAAATTTAGATTGAGCCGTCGCGCTCCACCCAAAAATCCACGGTAATTCATGTCCACAAAAGCACGAAATTTATCTTCGGTTCCATAACCAGCCCCCACACGAGTGCTCAGCCGTGGCGCTTCTTCAACATACAATTTCACCGGGATTGGAGTTTGCTCGGTCTTTTCATCTTTTTCCGGCAGGACGGACACGATCCGGAACAATTGTAGGTTGTACAAATTTCGGCGGGTTTCGGCCAGTAACGAACGGTTGTACAATTCACCATCGTGGTACTTAAACTGCTTGCGGATAAATGATGTTTTGACATGTTCGTTGCCTGAAATACTCGTTTCGCCGATGTGACAAACTGGTCCGGGATGCGCTGAATAAAAAATGCTTGCACGGTGTTTCTTAGCCTTTAGATCAATCTTGTAATCGACATTCACATAAGCATAACCCAGATTTTTGAACGCATTTTCCAGCATTTGTATATCGTTTTGCAGGGCATCGTCGCGAAATCGTTTTTCCTTTTTCAAACTGAACTTTCGAAATACTCTTTTGGTGATTGAATCGGTATTCAGTTTTTTCGTTACAGAGCCATAATCGATCGTCACCGTATCCACCAATACCGGCTTCCCCTCTTCAATATCAATATCCAGCTTGACGGTTTTCTTCTTATCATTGATGGTCAGTGGACGAAGTTTTGCCTGGATGTCCAGGAAGCCCTCCCGCTGGTAAATTCGCTTCAATCGATCCATGTCTGTCTGGATTAACTCGCGATTGTACAATGTTGGTTCTTCTTTGGTGAGCAGTTTTTTAATGTAGGGAACTTCATTTAAAGCCATTCCTCGGAGCAAGAAATCTTTGTCCAATGTTTTGTTACCATGAAAATCAATGCTGCGGATCTCATAGTTTTCCTGTGCCGCCACTTGAAAACTAATCCCAACAAAACCTATCATGAAAAGCAAGACCAATCGAAATGATTTCAGCATAAAGCAAGCTTAAAAGTTGAGTTAATTTCTGATCGATAAAAGCGAATACCACTTTTCCTGTAAAGAACGATCAGTTTTTAATCCTGTTCACGAATATTGTACCACGAACCGTATTGGGTTGTGACATGCATGAACTCTTTCATGCACGGGTAAAAATTTCCACACTTTCCCCAACAGGCAACACCTACAAAGCTTTCTACAACACCAAAAGTGTCCAAAAACCGAGCTTTTAAAATCTTCCGACAGATGGCACAATTCTTTCACTGTAAAGTTAAAAATACAACAATTGGCCTTGGTAATGAACAAACAGATTAACAAACGGCATTTGGTAGCAGATCGAAAAAGCTATTTCAATGCACTGGGGAATTGCTTCACTTTGTGACATTACCATTCCCCGATTCAAAACCTAAATAATGTAACCGAATGAAAAATCAACTATTAATAAAAGCGAGTCTCACAATCTTCATTATCACAAGCTTGCTTGCCGCCATTGTGCTCGCAAGGGATTTTTTGATTCCGCTAGCTGTGAGTATCTTTCTGTCGTACCTGATTTACCCATTGGTTTGGAAAATTGAAAGCCATGGTGTGCACCGGGCAATTGCCATTCTGCTTGTGCTACTAATGACCTTGATTCTTGTTGGTGCGATCGGACTGTTTCTCTCGGTCAAACTTTCGAATATGGACATCAATCTTCCAGACATCAAAAGCCAGATGAACATTAAAACAGATGCTGTCCTGCACTTACTGGAATCACGTTTGGGCTTGCAAAGTGATACGCTGGATCACTACTTTTCACAAGCGTCTGAGAATCTCTTCTCGAGCTGGGAATCAAAATTCGGAAGTCTTTTTACTGCAACAACCACAACCCTTTTTCAAATTGGTATTCTGCCGGTCTATACTTTTTTTCTCCTTTTTTACCGAACCAAAACCGCTCATTTCATTTTCAGATTGGTCGGTCGTAAAAACAAACCAAAAGCGTTAAAAATTCTTCGTGAAATATCTACTATAACAACCAAATACATGGCTGGCTTGCTGATTGTTGTCTTTATTCTATCTATTTTAAACTCCACTGGATTACTGATCATTGGCGTTCCACATCCACTATTGTTTGGAATATTGGCTGCTTTTTTAAACCTGATCCCCTATTTCGGAACATTCATTGGAGGACTGATTCCCGTACTTTTCGTACTGTTCACTTTTCCTTATCCTTTTCCAACGATCTTGCAAATTATCATCCTGTTTGTCATTGTGCAGTTCCTCGAAAATAACCTATTGACGCCCAACATTGTAGGAAACAACATCAAAATAAACCCGTTGGCCATTATTTTAAGTTTGCTTTTAGGAAACATGATTTGGGGCATACCGGGCATGCTAATCATTGTGCCGACCCTGGCAATCCTCAAAATCATTATGCAGAATATTGAAGAGTTTCAACCATTTGCATTCTTAATCAGCGATAGCGGAACTAGCGAGCACCGGGTTAACTTCATTCGTTTTTTTCAATTTAAAAAGAAGAAATAGCCTATGGAAAAAGCAAAATGGACACATCAATTTTATAAAACTTACAAGATCTTTCGACGATCGATTGTACATTTCCTGGACAATAACCCCGTGAACCTGGCTGGAACGACGGCGTATTTTGCCATCTTTTCGATCGCTCCGATTTTGGTGATCATCATTGCCGTTTTTGGGTTGTTTACAGGAAACGACACCATGAAAGCCAAACTATTTGATGAACTGAATATTTTGGTTGGGCCACAAAGTACTCACTTCCTGCAAAATGTGATTCAGAATTATCAAATTACCCAAAACAGTGGTATTGGAGCTGTTATCGGAATTGCCTTTTTCCTGATTTCGGCGACCACTCTTTTCAGCACCATGCAAAATTCAATCAATTACATTTGGCGTGTACAGGTGAAACCCAACCTAAAACAGAACATTTTAAAATTGGGGAAAGACCGGCTTTTTTCCTTCGGTATCATTCTGTGCCTGGGTTTTGTCATGCTGATCTCATTGATTGTAGATGCCTCAATCACTTTTCTAAAAGATTTTTTAACGACTTACTTCTCCCCAAATTTTGTGATTCTTGCTCAAATTGCCAACATTGGACTTTCGCTGGCTATCATCACTACCGTTTTTACCTTGATTTATCGCTTTTTACCCGATGTGAATGTGCATTGGAGTGCTGCCTGGTTTGGAGGAATTTCCACGGCAATCTTATTTGTTATCGGTAAATTTATTATCGGAATGATTGTTGGAAACAGCAGCATGGGCGCCATATATGGAGCTGCCAGTTCATTCATTGTTATTTTGGTTTGGATCTATTTTGTGTCTCTCATTTTCTATTTCGGCGTAGAACTGACACACCAATATTCTCTTTACCATGACCACGAAAACAAGCCCGTTCATTTTGCCACTCATTTTGAAATTTCAACCCTGGAAAAGAACTAGTTACATAGCTCATGACATACTAAAAAAAGCAGATCGGAATACTCCAATCTGCTTTTTCGGTTTTCGGCTCACTCATCTTCACGCTCGGGAGTCATCGCCCCCGTATAATGGTTATCAAAATTGATATCAGAGCCAGAACCAACAAAATATGGATGAGGTGTCCGGCGGAATATACAAAGACACCCAAAATCCAACCAATCACCAGAATGATCGCTAGTAAATAGAGAAGCGTTCTCATGACTGATCTATTTTGTTGATTTCGTCCACTATTTCTTCGCGGGTTTTGCCTGTTTTAACCTGGATGCGACCAAGCAACTCCTCTTCCTTTCCTTCTACATAAACCAGATCGTCATCAGTTAAATCGGCATAACGCTGCTTGAATTTTCCTTTTAACATGTTCCATTTTCCTTTTAATTCCAGCGTATCCATATCATTTATTCATTTAATATTTTCAATTGTTTTGTTGTTAATCGACGTCAATACTAAATAACCTAAATATTGTGCCAAACTCACAAAAGTAACTCAACACCCTGATAGAATGCGATTTACAGCCTATATCTTTAGTCAGTAATTGGGGAACACGAACTGGGGAATTGTGTAATATGATCCTCACATTCAACACATAAAATTATAAAATAGCGATGCTTTTCACACCACTCAACACCGATTTCCACCAGTAATTAAAGATTGATTTCTTTTTATCGCGTTGAAATGAGATGGTTCCTGTTCGGAAATTATTTTTCGTTCGCAAATTGTCTTTGTGCACGACAAACGAATTCAACAGGAAAGACTTTATTTTTTTACGGGAATGATCATCATGATCCAGCAAGTGAACTTTCAGGTTTTCATATTCGAACTGCAGATTGCCGTTTGATCGATCATTATTGTACTGAAAATAATACGAGATCTTTTGAACACGTCCTCTGACTACGTGCAAATAGGCGTTTTGTTCAATCATTGCATTGAATGCTGAAATAGGCATCGGCCCCAACTCACCGGACGCCTGATAAGGTTCAGAAAATTGTTTATTGGGAAAATTGAAATAGGCTGTCAACCGTCCTTTGTCCATCACCCGCGTCGAAATTTTCATCCTCGTTGGTCGATCAATCAGACTTTTAATATTGCTTATTTCAACGATTTTCGCTGTTAAATTGGTAAATTTCACGGCTCCCGCCTGTGGAGAATCTTTCACCCGCTCAGCATAGTCAACGGTTCCATGATGGATCAGGAACGAATCACAGTGTAGTTTGAATGGTAACTCATTGATGATCTCCATGGGCAAACGGGTGTTCGGCTGTCTGGGAAATGGCAAGCGCCTGTCTTTAAACGCATCAACCGATAAGTTTTGCAAGTCAGCTTTTGATGCAACCACTGCTGTATCTTTTAATAAACGATTCAGCTGGATGTTATGCATCGCAAATCCGTCAAACTGCAAATCCAGCCAGTCCGTTTCCACTCTTTGCTTTCGCCCAATTTGATATTTTGAGTAATTGGAGACCAAATGGATCCGGTTCATGGTTAAAAGCTTTTGTTTCGAGTCGTATTCAACTCCGTTGAAAAGCAGGGCGTATAACTGATTAGCAAGCGAATACTTCCCTTGGCTCATGCGCACACGCACCCTTTTAAATGCATAGTGACGGAATTTGTAATTACGATTTTTCCGACGAGATGTTAAATTCCAAACATCAACATTCAACACCGCTGAAATCAAAGTATCCTCGCTGTTCTCTCGAAACAGCTGGCATGTTGCCTGGTCAATACTCAACTTATCAGTTTGGAAACCAAATTTTCGTTTAGTCCCGGTTGTTGCCGGGCTCTCTCGTTCCTTCGAACGCTTCACCCAGCTAATCCTGGGATGCCGAATAAAAACGTGATCCGACTTAATACGGCGTTGAATAAACAAGGCCCACAAGCTGATTCCTTCAACTTTTAAATAGGGAATTTGAATTTGGGCATCGTCCGAAGAATTGCTCAACTCAAGTTGATGAACGATTAATTGACGTGCCCAGAAATTGGTTTCAACATCACCACAACGAACCTGAAATCCACCCAACTGAGCACCATTTATTTTGCGCTGCAGTTGACCGGGAAGCACCTTTAATTCGTAAACAACACTAACAACGAGTACCAGCACTAACAAAATGGAAGCAACAAGAAATATAAGGGTTGACCTTTTCATAGATATGGGATCAAACAGACAAGGTGCACTGATTTAACCAATTTTACCGCGATTTTTTAGCGATGGCTAGAATAACTCCGACAACGAGCACAATTCCACTGGCAATTAATGGAGTCCAATTCGCTTTACTAACTGCCACGCTGGCTCCCAAAACATTAAAACTCTCGGAATCGTTCATGGCTTGAATGCCAAAAACAACGACACCGACCAATCCAGTAACTAATAAAACGTAACCTACTGTTTTCATAATCAATAATTTTTGTTCACCTCTGATATAGGCAATATCGTGCCAACGCTCAATTTGAAAACGTTACAAACTTCAATATACATCAACCGCATTGCATGGTTATGGTTCGATTTGCCCCGAATCCCTGATTTAATTATGGCTATTATTCTCTACGATTTGCGGTCGGCACTCCTCAATTATGCCCCTAACCTTCCGTTGAATTGAGAATATAAACATGTACATTGAGTAGGTGCATCAAAAACTAATCTGTCCCGGCCTATTTGCCGAACATTTCCACAACCTGCGAAAGAAAATCCCCATAAAAAGTGTGACTATGGGTTTTCATCCTGCAGATAACTGTCATTGTCAAACTCGACCACATATCACTCATTATATGCACTTTATAACTTTTAATTGAAGCTTTCAAAAGAGCTTTGGCATCATTTTTTGATATTCTCTGGCAACAAAACAATTGTAAACCCTTAAATAAATTTTTGCCATGAAGACAAAATTGACCATGACTTTAATCGTTGCCTTTTTAATGAGTGGACTTTTCGTTGCATGCCAACAAAAGCCGAAAAACGAAAGTGCAGCAGATAAAGCAGAAGCAGCATTGAACAAACTGGAGAAAAAGCTAAATAATCTGTCATCGGACGATCCTGAATTTCAGCAGAAATTGCAAGCTGATTTAGAAGATTTCAATGAAACAATGGAAGACGTTGGAGACAAATTGGATAATGCCGGAGAGGATGTTAATGATCAGATGAAAGAAACACTAAATGACATTCGCGGTAAAAGCCAAAGTCTCTCGGAAAAATTGAAAGACTGGAAAGATCAGGCTGGCGATAACCTGGATGAAGCCGGTGATGAAATTAAGGATGAATTCAATGATTTAAAGCAATCCCTAAAAAAAGACTAAAGTAGGGGTATACAGTGAAGTTCATAGATTTTAGTTTAGTTAGCAATAAAAGAGGCTGATTTTCAGCCTCTTTTACAACCATTAAAATGAATTATTTCGACAACGCATATAACACTATTGTAGAAAAAATTGGGAATTGGGTGAATACGTTTATTGCCATGCTTCCCAATTTTGTCGTTGCGGTATCAGTTGTTCTGTTTTTTTATTTTGTAGCCCGCGCCGTTGTCGCCATTCTAGGAAAAACCCTTTTTCGTCTTTCCCAAAATGTCGCCATAAACAAATTAATTGCTTCGCTCACACACATGGCCATTATGACGGCCGGCGTATTTATCGCTTTGGGTATTTTAGAACTTGATAAAACGGTCACCTCACTTTTAGCCGGAGTCGGAATTATAGGATTAGCCGTTGGATTTGCGTTTAAAGATACCATTGCAAACTTTCTTTCCGGAATTTACATCACCGTGAAAAGCACCGTGAATGTGGGCGACATTATTGAATTCGGAGACCATTATGGAGCGGTAAAATCAATCGGACTGCGAGCTGTGAAGCTGAAGACATTTCAGGGGCAGGAAGTTGTGATTCCCAATAGGCTTGTTTTTGAAGACGTATATAAACACTACACGATATACAAGGAAAGAAGAATCGACCTTCATGTTGGAGTCAGCTATGGAGAAGATTTGCAACGAGTGGAAGATTTGACACTTCAGGCCATCAAAAGGATTGACTACCTGCAAAAAAATAAACCGATTGATCTTTACTACGAGGAATTTGGTGACAGCTCAATCAATTTTGTAGTTCGTTATTGGGTCGATTTCAATGGTCAAACAAACTACCTGAGGGCATTGAGTGATGGTATTAAAAATATAAAAGCTACTTACGATCGACATGATATTACCATTCCTTTCCCAATTCGTACGCTAGATTTTGGTATAAAAGGTGGAAAAACACTGAGCGAAATGAAAGTTGATATCAACCAGAATTCCTACAAATAAATCGATTGTGACACCTAATCTGATTAGTAATCCAAGTGTAAAATTTGATTAAAAATCACAATTAAGATTTAAGCACTATGAAAAGCAAAATTTTCTCAATCTTAGGTATTACCTTAATTACACTTTTTGCAATCAGTTGCAAGAAGAACGATGAAAGTCCGGGAGCGAATGCAACAGGACAGTTAAATGTTAAAATGACAGACGCTCCATCGGACGATGCTGACATTTCCGGCGTGTTTATAACCGTTGCGAAAGTAAAAATTGACAGCCAGGAAGTGGAAGGTTTTCAGAAACAAACCTTTAACATTTCTGCGCTTCAAAAAGGAAAGACAAAACTTCTACTTGAGAAGGAACTGGATGTAAAAAACTACAGTTCGATGACCCTCATTTTAGCCCAGGACTACGATGCAGAAGGCAATGAGCCGGGATGTTACGTTTTGACAAAAGATGGTCAGAAACACAATTTGGCATCTTCAGCACAATCCCAGTTTGAGGTTTCCCTCAACAAGGATTTTTCAATTGATGCTAATCAAAATACAAACCTAGTCATCGACATGAATCTCCGAAAAAGTATTCAGCGAGAAGACAACAACAGCCAAACAAATTATGCCTTTGTAAATTCAACAGAATTGCAATCAGCATTCAGAATGGTTTCTGAAGATGAAAGTGGATCTCTTGAAGGAAAAGTCAACATCAACACAACTAACGATCTGCAATTCATCGTTTATGTGTACAAAAAGGGAGATTACGACTTTGTCTCTCAAACACAAGGACAAGGCCAGGGAAATGTCATGTTTGCTGATGCGGTAGCCAGTGCCATGGTGAATACCGACGGAACCTACCAATTGCCGTTCTTACAACCCGGAGAGTATGAAGTCCACGTTGCATCATATTCCCGTTCAACTACCGATGGAGTACTAAATTTTACCGGAATGGCAAATGCGATTAGTTTGACGCAAAACATCCTACTTAATGAGATCAATGTCTCATCGAGTCAAACCATTAAGCTTGATATTTCGATTACCATATCTTCTTAAATTCTGAAAAAGAGCTTTTCAACGACAAGTTGAAATCGCTGAACTTAAAAAACCTCATAGATTTTTCGGGAAAAGGGATTTTCCCGAACAGGGTAGGTGAATTTAATACATCTACCCTGTTTTGTTATCCACCAGACCGTTTGGCTTTGTATCCTGCTTGTTTCAGCAGTTGTAAAATTTTACCACGAAAATCACCCTGTATCAGTATTTCGCCATCTTTTGCCGATCCGCCAACACCACACTTTGTTTTCAATAGTTTGCCCAATGCTTTCAGGTCATCATCGGTTCCTACAAAACCAGCAACTATGGTCACCGCTTTCCCTTTGCGGTTTTTACGGTCCAGGCTCACCCTCAAATCTTGTTGCTGGGGTGGTAAAGTTTCCTGAACTTCCTCATCTCCTTTTTCAAATTGAAAGTCAGGATTGGTTGAATAAACCACTCCCAACCGATCTTTCCAGTCTTTTGCCATATTCTTTGCCTTTTGTTCTTCAAAGTAAACGAAAAATCTGCCGAAACGCCATTTACAGTCCTGCTTTTTAAGTCTTTTTGCTTGAACTTTTTACGAGTCCGACGGGTTGCATAAGTAGGAATTCTCAATGCATACGGATGACAAAGCTGATTGATGTAAATAGTGAAGCAGATATTTTTCCCGAATATCGAAATAATCCCATTGGTTTACTTCTGGAATACCACAATTTGAATAAAACATTCAAAAACTACCAAAATCCGCAAATGCTGATTGGTATGTGCATGGATAACCGGAAAAACCTGTGGATCCCGGAGAACTTTGCTTATGTGATTCGTTCAGGTGGTGCGAACCTGTTTTACCATGAGTTCCAGGTTTCTTATGCCATTGGCGTTGGTGGCATTCGCCACATTGCACTCATTGGGCACAACAACTGCGGAATGGTGAAATTGGAAGATCGGAAAGATGAATTCATTGCCGGGCTGGAAAAAAACGCCGGCTGGAAAAAGGAAACGGCACTGAACCACTTCGACAACTTATCCCTGTTTTTTGAGATTGGCGATGCGCTGGAATTTTTAGTTTCAGAAGCCAAACGACTTCAAAAACGTTATCCAAAAATTGTGGTGGCTCCCCTGTTTTACGATTCAGAAAGTGACAAAATAGTACAGGTGAAAAGTTAAACCCCTCAGAACACTGCCGCGTTCCAAGGGGCAAAACTTCAATTCATCCTACTGATTCATCTTTATAGAATTTGATAAATCATGCAAGTTAAAACTTGAAATCTATTCCGGCTAAGAAATTCGTTCCTGCCTGTGGGAAATAACCATCCATTTTATAGCGTTCGCCACCATAAATGTAGGAGTACACCCAGGCATTACTTTCGTACTGTTCATTGAATAAGTTGTTCACCTGCAGATGCAACTTAATTTCGTGGAACAACAATCCTTTTATTGAATAATCAACATTCAAATTACTGACAAAATACGCATTCAAATTGCGGTTTGCATTCGATGTGTTGTCAATGTACTGATCACCCACATAATTTGAAAGCAGGCTAAAATTTAAACCTTCAGCGGGTTCGTAGCTAATTTTACTATTGACAATTACGTTGGGTGAAAATGCCAAATCTGTTTCACCTAAATTGTTGGTTTTCTGCCCGCCGTTATCCCAGTCATCAACGAATTCGGTGAAATTCTTGATCTTATTCTGGCTGAAGGTCGCATTGATATCCCAGTTCAGGTTGCGGGTAATTTTTGCTCCGGCGCTCAGTTCAATACCAGCACGGTAGCTGTCATCAACATTCACCATAATTGGCGCCCCCACATCATTGATCTCACCGGTTTGAATCAACTGATCTTTGTATAGCATGTAATACAGATTGGCTCCCACCAAAAATTTTGATGTTTTGTAGGTGTAGCCACCTTCAAAATCGTTGAGTGCCTCTGCCACCGGCTGCTTACCATTCGGATCAGCATCTACAAAGTT
>DATFMO010000002.1:0-3219 GCA_035266925.1 Sunxiuqinia sp.
AGGCTATGTGTCCGTTATCACTACCTTTATATTCTGAAAGAACTGGATAAAAAATCGTTCATCAATTACCACAAAGACAAAACCAACCGTGATTATCTCCGCGAAATCCATTCGCCGGATATTCGTAGCCAGTTTCAACAACAAACCCTGGTTTTCGACTACGTGTGGTATGGCAAGTTTCCGCTAAACCACGATCAATTTCATAACGTTCAATCCGGGTTCCAGCGCTTGGCTGAATCGATCCATCTCGCCAAACAAGGGAGTGACCATGAAAGCTAATCTGAAATTTATCATTGGCATAACCGTTTTGCTTGGGATTCTGGTGTATCTCAAAACATTGGCTCCACAAAACACCAATTGGACACCAACCTATTCAGACAACAACAAGATTCCGTTTGGCACCTGGATCTTACGAAACTCGTTGGAGGATCTCTTTCCGGAATCAACGATCATCGATAATTCACAAAGCTTTTATGAGGGGCAAAATAACAACGGAACAAACACGAACCTTCTGATCATCACCAGCGATTTCAATCCTGACTCGCTTGATTTAATGGTCTTGTTTCACCGAGCCGAACAAGGAGCGGAAATATTGATTGCCAGCAAATACTGGCCCCGTGACTTGATCGATCCGTTGCATCTTGAAATTGAGCGATTGCAAATCAATGTGCGGGATTCTGCAACGAACCTGCAAAGCCGGGTAGGGAAAAAATGGGGACCGGAATACCATTTCACCAAACTCATTCAGATCGGCTATTTTGAGCTCCCCGACTCCACTGATGCCATCCCCCTGGGAAAAGGCAACAACCACATCAACTTTGTGAAAGTGCCTTACGGCAAGGGTCATTTCCTGTTGCATATCCAACCCCAGGTATTCACCAATTATCATCTGCTGTACAACGATCATCACTACCTGGAAGAAGTATTGGCATGGCTACCGCAAAATGGTGAACCACTGGAGTGGGATGAATATTACAAACCATTTCGTCGTGAAAGCAGTTCGCCGCTAAAGATTATTCTATCTATCGAGGCATTGCGCACAGCCTACTGGACGCTATTGATTGGCCTGCTTTTATACATCCTGTCGAACATCCAGCGGCGTCAACGCCCAATTCCCGTAGTGCGGCCAAAAGCCAACCTCTCCCTTGACTTTGTACAAACCATCGGCCTATTGTATTTCAACCAACGCAATCACAAGGACCTGGTCAAAAAAATATTCGTTGTATTTTCAGAACATATCAGTTCAAAATATTTCATTCGAATTGAATTCACACCGGAGTTCTACCGGAAACTGGCCTTGAAATCGAACGTCAGTGAAAAGGTGATCAACCGCATTTTTACGCGTTATGAGACTCTTGTAAATAAGGACCGGGTGTATGAAGACGAATTGATTCAATTCAATGCCTTGATTGAAATTTTTCATCATAAAAGCAATAAACCGGTGGAAACTCACGCATTGAAAAACAATAAAACGCTATAAACATGAACAATAATCAACTATTTGAAACACGAACCGATCTGTCTGATCTCAGTGCGGCAGTCAGCAGAATGAAGCAAGAATTGGCCAAAGTTATTGTCGGACAGGAAAAAATGATCGACTTGCTGATCATTGCCATTTTGACCAATGGGCACACGCTGATCGAAGGTGTTCCCGGCGTGGCCAAAACACTGGTTGCTAAACTACTTGCCAAATCGATTCATGCCGACTTTTCCCGCATCCAGTTCACACCCGACCTGATGCCTTCCGACGTGATTGGCACCTCGGTTTATAATATGGTCAAAGGCGAATTTCAGTTTAAAAGAGGGCCGATTTTCTCCAACCTGGTTTTGATTGACGAGATTAACAGGGCTCCGGCAAAAACGCAATCGGCACTCTTCGAGGTTATGGAAGAACGCCAGGTTTCTTTTGACGGGACCACCTATCCGTTGCAAGCGCCATTCCTGGTATTTGCCACGCAAAACCCGATTGAGCACGAAGGCACTTACCGGCTTCCGGAAGCACAGCTCGATCGCTTCCTGTTTAAGATCAATGTCAGTTATCCATCGGTGGAAGAAGAACAACTTGTTCTTGACACACATGATGCGGGGAAAGACCAACTGCAAACGGATGCTATTTCCCCCGTTTTACAAGCCAGTGAACTCATCGCTTTCCAACGGAAAATTTTCGATGTGACGATTGACGGCAGCCTGAAAAATTACATTGCACAAATCGTCTCCACGACCCGGAATAACAGAGATATTTACCTGGGAGCATCTCCCAGAGCATCTATCCACATGATGAATGCCGCCAAAGCTGTCGCTGCCGTTAACGGCCGCGACTTTGTCACACCTACCGACATCAAGGAAGTGGCCAACCCTGTTCTTTGTCACCGGATCATATTGTCACCGGAAAAAGAAATGGAAGGCATCCAACCGGAAGAGATTATCAATATGCTTGTTCAAAGTATTGAAGTACCACGTTAGTTTCCCGATGTTAAAAATCAATCGAAAAATATACCTCACAAACCGCTTTTTCATTGGCGTAATCATCGTTGTCACCCTATTGATATTGGCTTATCCTTTCCAGTGGCTGTATCTGCTTGCACAAATTGCACTGCTCAGCCTGCTGGCATTGACAATCATCGATTTGGCCTGGCTGGTCATCAGCAGACAAACGGTTACAATTAGACGAAAAACACCATTACGCCTTTCGCTTGGCGATGAAAATTCCATTGCCCTACATATGGAAAACACCTTTCCGTTTAAAGTGCATATGGAAGTTATTGAAGAACTTCCGGTCGAATTTCAAAAGCGCGATTTCAGTATTTCACGTCAGCTGTCGCCCGGGGAAGAAAACATAATTGATTATTCGCTAAAACCACTAACCCGGGGAGAATACCAATTTGGACAAACCAACGTACTCGTTTCCAGCCCACTTGGCATTATCTCCCTTAGAATTAAAGGGAATAACGCCGAATCCATTCCGGTCTATCCGTCGTTCATCAGCATGCGCAAGTTCGAATTGATGAGTATCTCCAATCGCCTGGAAGAAATCGGTATCAAACGAACTCGTAAAATTGGACAACATTCGGAATTCGACCAGGTGCGGGAATACGTGCCAGGAGATGACTCAAGGACGGTGAACTGGAAAGCGACAGCCCGAAGAGGAACAATGATGGTCAACCAATATCAGGATCAACGCTCACAACAAGTCATTTCGATGATCGACATGGGACGCGT
>DATFMO010000003.1:0-2767 GCA_035266925.1 Sunxiuqinia sp.
CAGGATTACCATATTTAACGAATCTTTTGAACGTATGGACCGGGAAATAGAAAGTGGATTCCAAAAAGGATATACATCAACTTTAAACAACTTGGAAAAATTATTGTCAACCATAAAAAAATAAGCAAGATGAAAAATAAGTTGCCAATCGACTTTATCGTCGACAAGAAAAACAACACCGTAAAAGTCGTGCGGGAGTTTGCGGCCTCTCAGGATCTTGTTTGGGCTGCGTGGACTGAACCGGAATTGTTGGATCGATAGTGGGGGCCGAAACCCTGGTACGCCAAAACAAAATCAATGGAGTTTGAAGTAGGAGGGAGCAGGTTGTACGCCATGTGTGGACCCAATGGTGAAAAGCACTGGGCATTGGCCGATTACCTGTTCATCACACCCCAAACGATTTTTAAGCACCGGGACGGCTTTTGCGACAGTGCAGGCAACCTGAGCCCGGACTCTCATCGCTCGGACTGGAACGTTAATTTCGCCGCTGCAGGCGACTCAACCATCGTCAATGTTTTCATTCAATATGAATCATTGACTAGTCTGCAAAAGGTCATGGAAATGGGCTTCAAAGAAGGATTTACCATCGCTTTGGTTGGCCTGGAAGAAATCTTATCAACCACTAAAAAATAAAAGTAATGAACAGCAATTTGCAATTTGATTTCCTTGTGGACAAGGAAAAAAATACCATCACCGTGAATCGTGAATTTCTGGGCGGTCGTCAATTGGTGTGGGACTGCTACACCAAGCAAGAATTGTTGGACCAATGGTTTGCACCGGAGCCGCTGACCACCAAAACCAAATCAATGGATTTCCGCGAAGGCGGGCACTGGCACTACGCCATGGTCGAACCCAATGGAACCGAGTATTGGGGCTGGACGGAATATATTACCATTCAACCAATCGATTTTTATACGAATTTGGATGCATTTAGTAACGAGGCCGGAGAAATCAACCAGGAACTTCCCCGAGCCAAGTGGCGCACCACGTTTTCCGATAAAGGGGAAAACACGCTGGTTCAAACCGTTGTGACCTATGATGCGCTGGAACAACTGGAGACCGTCATCAAAATGGGTATGAAAGAAGGCTTGACATCAACACTTGAGCGGCTGGATAAATTACTGTTGACGTTGGTTGACCAGTAAATACTTTCACATCTGAAATGACTATCTTCGATGAATCAATTGCAAACAAAAGTGGGCTGATGGAATCCTGCTTGAAATTGGAGGAGTAAAAATGGCAAACGGGAAATTTGTTGGTTCGTGGGCGCTGAAAGCCTGGACCGCAGAATTAAGCGACGGGAAAATCGTGTACCCGTTTGGTGAAGATGTGCTTGGGCAAATCACCTATGATGACAATGGCAATATGGCTGTTCAGATTATGAGGAAAGACCGGACTCCTTTTTCGGGTGTAGATCCTTTTCAGGCGTCGCCGGAGGAAGTTGTTGAGGCTTTTCACGGGTTTTTGTCGTACTGCGGAAAATATGATGTGGACACGGATGCCGGACAAGTCATTCATCATTTGAAAATAAGTTCCATCCCAAATTGGACAGGACAAGATCAAATTCGGAATTTTGAATTCGATGGCGATCAACTAACGTTGAGTACCGATTTTATTGGCGCCAGCCGGCATCGTTTGGTTTGGGGAAAGGTGAAAGGGTAGCCGCACCATAAAGCATAAAAAAGCCGGTAATTAACCGGCTTTCATGCGTTATTTTAAATGCTTGATTTATTCTTTTGCTTTTTTGTCGCAAGACTTTTTACCGCTGCAACAGCTTTTTGATTCTTTTTTGTCGCAGGTTTTCGTTTCCGTAGAAGCTTCCTTTTTATCCGCTTTTGCTTCTTTCTTGTCTTTGTTGTCCTTGCTAATGGTGGCTGTTTGTTCTGTACGAGCCTTTTGAACAGTTGTTGTATTAGCAGAGGCAAAGGTTACTCCAAAAGCAAAAACAATCGCCATCATTAAAATCAGTTTTTTCATGATTATTTCCATTTTAAGTTTATACTGGCCACAATTTATTAAGAATTATTCTAAATTAAAATAGCTGGCGTGAAATATTTTGAAATATTTTTAATTGAATGATTTTTGTGTTAATAGCCTTATTTATTGACCGCTCCGGGGATGATGAGCAATTCAGATTCTTCATTCTTCATCAACTTTTGTTCAAGCACCAGGGCTTGAACGCCCTGTTTTTTTTAAAATTCATTGCCAGCATATCCCAACATGCTTTGAATAAACTTCCTAATAATATTGTTTTTCCGGTTTTATGGGCAGGCTATAACTGTTTTTGTCCTTTAGCCGGACAAGCCAATCCTTTTCCATTCGATGAAAAGGATGTAAAAATCTTGTTTAAATGAAGCTATCCTCGCGCGTCCTCCCGATTTCCGGCATGCACACAAGCCCTCCTGGTGCGCCCATCGTTTCGTCCCGCCACCTCTGGCCCGCCATTTGGCCAGGCCCGCACACTGCACGCTGACATTTCGTAACAAGCAATAGAGAAAGAGACTATTAGGATCTGTCGGCATCTCTGGGAAAGGAGTATTTTAAAAACCTAATTTATTGACCGCTTCGGGGGAGATCAGATGTTCGAATTCTTTCTTGTTCATCAGGTTTTGTTCGAGTACAATGGATTGAATACTCTGTTTTTGTTGTTGTGCCTGTTGGGCTATTTTTGAACATTTTTCGTATCCTAAAACGGGAATCAATGCAGTGATGACTGATGTTGAATTGAGTACCTGTAGCCTGCATTTTTCAACATTGGCCGTGATTC
>DATFMO010000004.1:0-6107 GCA_035266925.1 Sunxiuqinia sp.
CGACTTTTGCGCTTTGATATTCGGATTGATATTGCCATAGCGATCCTTCATTTCTTTGAAAAAAGCCGGTTGCTGGTAACTTCCTCCAGCGAGACGGAAAACAAAGTTGGCTTCCCAATCGGGGTAGTAGCTCAATGAAAATCGCGGGCTGAGCAGCAATTCTTTAGTAAAACTCCAATAGTTGAAGCGCAGACCACCCGTAAGATACAAATCACCTTTGTTGGATGTTAATTGATAGGTGTCCTGTACATAGCCAGTCATCCGGGTGTTCACCATGCTGTTATTGGTAAATACCGTACTAAACAGTTTTACAGTGTCCTCATTGTAAGGAAGTGAATAGCCTGTGGAATCGCGCAAAACCCATTCATTCATTTTATCATTGATATCTTCAACTTGAAACTTAAGCCCCCAGTTCGCCAGGTGTTTGTCAGAATTGTAGGCGCCTTTGACTGTGAAATTGTACACACTGGCCACTAATTTGTCACGAGCGTGATTGATGAACGTTCCAACTCCGAGGTTCAATACACTATCTCCAAGTGATTCGGAAGCCAAATCTTTTTCCAATTGATTCAAATAATATTGACCCTGAATGTCGTAGTTGACTTCTTCGCGGGTTTGAAATGCCGAAGCAATAAATTTCAGGTTGAAGTTGTTTGTAGGGTGATAATTGGCCGACAGTGCTCCCAACATGGTTGCAAATTTGTCTTTCTCCTGTCCATCAAAATAAATTTTGGTGTTGTAGGCAGTATTAAAGGTTCCGAAAGAGGTTTCGCGGGTCTTCGGAATAAATTGATACTTGTTTTGGGACAGGTTTCCTAAAAACGATAAATCAAAATGGTCCGTGAAACGATAAGTCACATACGTTTGAAAATCTGTAAAATTCGGGTTGTAGTCACCTTTTGTATCGAGGCTCCCCAGCAAATAGCGGTTTGTTTTGTAACGTATTCCTGCGGTGTAACTTAACTTTTTGTTTTTGCTGATATCTTCCAGGTGCAATGCGCCGCCCAGCATGCTAATGCTTCCGCTTCCTTCAAAATCGACGGGCTGCCGGTATTTGATGTCCAGTACCGAAGCCATTTTATCGCCATACTTGGCGTCGAATCCGCCAGCAGAAAACTCGATGGTGCTCACCATGTCAGGATTGATGAAGCTCAGTCCTTCCTGCCGGCCAGACTGAACCAGAAAAGGACGGTAGATTTCAATATCATTAACATACACCAGATTTTCATCAAAATTACCGCCACGCACCGAGTATTGGGAGCTCAGCTCATTGTTAGACGTTACTCCCGGCAGGGTTTTAATCAATGTTTCCACACCACCTGCTCCGGCGCTGGGAATATTGCTCACGTATTTTGGGTCGATGTGGCTGATATTACTATTCCCATTTCGCTGTTGCGATACTTTAACTTCATCAATTTCTTTGCTGCTCACCTGTAGCTTTATGTTAATTTCAAGGTGCTGTTCAATATTGGCATGAACCGCTTTCTCAACGGGTTTGTAGCCTAAAAATGAGTACACTAAGGTCACCTCTTTTTCGGCCGGAATGCGGAGCAGGTAGTTTCCTTTTCGGTCCGTAGTGGTTCCAATCGGATAATTTTTGATGGAGACATTGGCCAGTTCGATTGGTTGTCCCGACTCGCCGGTGACCACACCAACAACGGTTGCATTGTTACTTTGGGCCAAAAGTTGCGTTGAATAGAGTAAACTGACAATAAAAAGCAGCAGTGATGTTCCAGGTTTCATGCGAACAAAAGTAATATTCTTTGCTTTATATAAACTGATTCTGTTTTGAATAATTGTGTGTACCTTTACATTTCGTTAAGTTTTAAGCCAACTTTTATGGAACGCCGTGATTATATCCTCCACCAAATTCAGGAAATGGGTGCTTTTCTTGTTCGACTGGTGACTCGTTTACGAAAAAAAAATCAGAAGCCCAATGAAGTATTGACAAGGGTTTCCAATGATTTGAAAAAGGAATTACACCTGGATCTGGATGAAGTTCTTTTTCTGGATGATGAATCGTTTATTGCCGTGCTGAAAGAGAAACTATTATCGACCCAGAATTTTGAGCATTTTGCTGTTTTCCTGGAGCAATTTGGAGATATGGCTTTGGACAATGAAACGTTTTTACGCCAGCAGATTTACTACACAAAAGCATTAACATTATTGAATTTCATGGAAGAAAATAGCCAGAATTATTCCATGGAGCGTCAGGAAAAAATCGCACAAATTCGACTGAAATTATTGAATTAGGTAGGTTTCCCCCGGAGTTCAGCTATCAGACCTTCTTCCAAACGAAATTCCTCGGATTCAATGCCCGATTCCAACAAAGCTGCCACAAATCCTTCATTCATCAAACGACCGGCTTGCAACGGAAAATCAAGCAGTGCGGGAAAGCTGTTCTCGTTGTCAGGGTTCTGATAAAATTCAATACAGGTTTTTACTTTGGTGGAAAGATAAATGCGGCAAGCCATTGGTCGGGCGGAGTAGGCCGTACAGGTTCCGTTCTTCAATAATGGGCATGCCCCTTTGTTTTTCAATAATATTTCCTGACGCAACTTTGACGTTTGCTGGTTTTTTTCGATCGCTTTCCGGCGGATATTTTCAATCGCCATTTTGGAGAAGTTCGTTTTGATAAAATTACTGAGGTACTGAATTTCATGCGAATTGGCAAAGACCGGTTGATGGCAACACCAGCAACACCCCTTTTTACATTGAATGGAGATTCCCTGTTTTTTCGCTAATTCGAATAATGAATCAATCAGTTGGTCCATGGATTCGTACATATTGGCAATGGCATCCATAATTTTTTGATTTCCAAAGCCATTGCTGACAGCTTCTCTCCCGATTTGGTAACCGTCGTTAAAAAATAGCTTTTCATGTTCTGTTAAAATTGCCATACCTGTCTCAAAATTCTTATTTACAATTTAAGGCTTTTCATTCGAAAAGTGTCCTTTCATAATAAGTTTTAATCCAGTAATTTATAGTGAGAAAAATTGACTTGGTTCCGGTTCGTCGATAATTTCAAAGCGTTGGTCGGAAATTTATTCGACTTTTTGAATGGATTGCATTTATTTGTCTCAAATCCATATCATCATGAAGGTTGATCAACTAACTGCTTTTTTTGTCCGTCAATGGCTGCAATCACCCGACGAATTTTCAATGGAAGAGAATGGGTTCTCGCCGATTGAAAAGAAGAAGCGTGAAAGACAAGTTTCAAGTTTCCTAAAAACATTGAAGAATTTGAACGGTGAAATGAGCACTCACCAGTTGAGTGAATTTGTGTTGCGTGAACTCCGGGTGCTTTTTAAAACGGTATTCAACTATCGGTCAGATCAACTGGATTTGATGTTTTCGCCCGAAATGATGCAGTCAACCCGGCAGTTTGTTAAAAAGGCAAAGGCATTTGGTTCCGAACTTTCTATCGCATCGATCTTTCAGGCCTGTCGAAATGTGTGGATCATGAACGGACTTCAGCTTGTACTTGGCAAGCCAGTCCAATTGACACCTGCAATTTTTGCATACAGTATGCTGTATCCATACACCGATAATTTTGTCGATGACCCTTTGGTTGGGCGGGACGAAAAATTAGCCTTTAGTCAGCGGTTTGCCAGTCGCTTGGTTGGCGAAGCCGTACTACCAGAGAATGAACATGAGCGTCAGATTTATCGCTTGGTGGCAATGATTGAAGGGCAGTATGACCGATCCCACTTCCCAGGTGTTTACCAGGCACTTCTTGGAATTCACAGGGCACAAACCCAAAGCATGACGCTTTTGAATAATGAGCAACTATCGCAGGAGCAGGCATTGACCATTTGTATTGAAAAAGGCGGAACATCGGTGCTCGCCGATGGCTTTTTGATTGCCGGTCAGTTGAATGAACAGCAGCAACAATTTTTGTTTGGCTATGGTGCATATTTACAATTGTTGGACGACATTCAGGATGTAAAAGAAGATTTAAACGATGGACTGATGACAGCATTTTCGATCGCAGCCCGGCAGCAACCAATGGATGCTGTAATTGGCAAAACATTCAATTTTGGTGCGCAAATTCTGAACGATTCACGGCCTGTGATTCAACGGGTTTCCCTGGATTTTGAAGGTTTGCTTCAGAAAAGCATTCTGCTGTTTTTAATTGAATCGGTTGCCATTGACAACCAATATTATAGCAAGCACTTTCAGCAGCGATTGGAAAAATTGTCACCTTTGAGTTTCCGATACATTCGTGAAAAACGTAATTTTTTCACCCCACAAAAACACGTGATGTTTGACAAACTTGAAGCCCTGACCAAAGCCCGCAAAAAACAATTGGCCTGAAAAAGTAACAGTGTTCAGTCGCAGTTTTCAGTTTCAGTTGGCAGCAACCAATGATCAATTATCCAATGACCAATAACTAGTCGCCATTCATTTCATCAAATTGGCTTTCAAAAAGTCGGTCATTCGGTGGTAGAGATGAAGTCGCGTATTTCCACCGTAAATACTGTGATTACGATTCGTATAAATGGCCATGTCAAACTGAATGCCCGCTTGAACCATAGCTTCTGCGAACTCCATTGTATTTTGTAGATGCACATTTTTGTCTGCAGATCCCTGGATCAGTAACAGTCGCCCTTTGATATCGCCAGCATGGGTGATGGGTGCATTGTCTTTATAACCATCCGGATTTTCGTGTGGTGTGCGCATGTAGCGTTCTGTATAAATGTCGTCGTAATATTTATAATTAGTGACTGGGGCAACAGCAATTCCTGCTTTGAAAATGTTTCCGCCTTTTTCCAACGAAAGTAAAGAGGTGAAACCACCATAGCTCCATCCCCAAATGGCAATGTTTGATGCATCAACGTATGGTTGGGATGCCAGGTATTTGGCTGCTTCAACCTGGTCGTTGGATTCGTATTTACCAAGTTGCAGGTAAGTGATTTTTTTGAAATCTTCGCCACGACCAGCGGTTCCACGAGGGTCAACGCAGGCAACAACAAACCCTTCTTGCGCCAAATAATTGTACCAGTCAACAGTCCATTCGTCCAATACCTCCTGGTTGTCATCACCCGGTCCGCTGTATTGAGTCATGACCACCGGATACTTTTTACCGGGATCAAAATTGTTGGGTTTAATCATCCAACCATTCAGCGAAACACCATCCGATGTTTTAAAACTGAAGAATGATTTCGGACTGATGTTGTAGTCTGCCAACTTCGCGTTTAATGCACTATTGTCTTCCAGCACGCGAACCAGGTCGCCTTTGTCATCATGCAAGCTGTAAATTTTTGGAGTAGAAAGGTTGGTAAATTCATCCACAAAATATTGGAATCCTTTGCTGAATGTCGCCTTGTGTATGCCTGCCTTCGGCGTTAAAATTCCTTGTTTTTTGCCATCCAGGCTGGTGTAATAAACCGCGCGTTGCATCGGAGATTTTTTGTCGGCCTGGTAATAAAAGATTTTATGACGACTGTCGTAACCATAAAAATCGGTCACATCAAAATCTCCTTTAGTCAGTTGTTTCACTTCAAATCCCTGACGGTCGTATAGGTAGAGATGTGTGTGTCCATCGCGTTCGCTTTTCACAACAAAATAGTTGTTGTCTGGTAGGAAAACAAAGCCATCCAAAAAGTTTTCAGAAATGTACTTGTCATTCTTTTCCATGAAGAATGGGCGGGAGTCACCGGTGAACGGATTGGCCAATAGTACATCAATTTTATTTTGCCGGCGATTCAGTCGCATCACACCAAGATCATTTGCATCGGCTGTCCATTTGATTCGAGGAACGTAAATGTCGGTATCCTGTCCAAGGTCAACTTCAACTTTTGTTTTATTTCGGATTTCATATGACCACACCGAAACGAGGGAATTAGCCTCTCCTGCTTTGGGATATTTCTCCGCTTTTTCTGTCGGGTAAAGTGCGTTTTCTTTCAAGGTGGGGTGACTGCCCTCATACATGGCGATATCGTATGACTTTACATTTCGCTCATCAAAGCGGATATAGGCCAGGAATTTACTGTCAGGCGACCAGGCAAAAGCTTTGGTTGCTGTGAATTCCTCTTCGTAAACCCAATCGGGTACACCATTGATAATTTCGTTTTCCTTGCCGTCGTTTGTGACTTGGTTTTCGG
>DATFMO010000005.1:0-10254 GCA_035266925.1 Sunxiuqinia sp.
CCGGAAAAACAACCAGGCAAAATTGACCAGTAAAAAGGTTACGAACCAACCAAACTGGTTTTTAAGCTTTTTAGAAAAGCGCAAGAAGGGCGAAAGAAAATGTTCTGCAACGTACAGCAAACCATGAATGGCGCCCCAAAGCAAGAAAGTGACATTGGCACCGTGCCAAAGACCGGAGACGACAAACGTAATGAGGATGTTGCGTGCCCAAAAAGCAGAACTTCCGCGGTTTCCTCCCAATGGAATATAGACATAATCGCGAAACCAGGTAGAAAGCGAAATGTGCCAGCGATGCCAAAAATCGCGGAACGAATTTGCAAAATACGGGGTTTTAAAGTTGGTCATCAATTCAACGCCAAATAATCGTGCGGTACCAATGGCAATGTCTGAATAGCCGGAAAAGTCACAATAGATTTGGTAGCCAAACAAGAAGGTGGCAAACACGATGCTCCAGCCGTTATATTGTTCTGGTGTCGCATAAACTGCATTGACAATTTTAGCCAGCTGGTCTGCAATCACCATTTTCTTGAACAATCCCCACAACATCAGTTTCAATCCTGAAGTTGCCTGATCGTATGAAAACACAAGCTTTTTCTCAAACTGTGGAATGAGGTGCTTTGCGCGTTCAATAGGGCCGGCAACCAACTGTGGGAAAAAGGAAACGAAGGTGAAAAACGTTAGTGCTGATTCTGTTGGTTCAATTCGCTTCCGATAGATATCAATCGTGTAACTCAAGGTTTGAAAGGTGTAGAAGCTAATGCCAACCGGCAAAATAACCTGCAGCGTACTCCAGCTTTTATCGACATCAATTCCTGTCATAGCCTGGAATGAATCGATAAAAAAATGGAAGTACTTAAAAAAGAATAAGATCCCCAGGTTGATGCAAATACTTGATAGTAAAAGTAATTTTCGTGTGGAGCGTTTAGTTGCGGCAAATAAATATTTTCCAATGATGAAATCGGCACCGGAACTGATGACGATCAAAATTAAAAAACGCCAATCCCACCATCCATAAAATACGTAACTGGCAACCAGCAAAATAAAGTTTGGCAACTGGTTTTTGTAGCGCGCTGTTTTCCAGAAAATAAAGAAAACAATAAGCAGAAAAACAAAAAAGGTGGAGGAGTTAAAAAGCATTTATCGTTGAACTTTTCAATCAAATATAGAATTTTATCGTTTATGTATTTGAATGAAGAGATAAAACAGTTAACAATGAGATGTTAATAGTTTCTTGAAAAACTTCAGTAACTACTTGATTATTTCAAGAAAAAGCACTTATTTTGCGAACTGTTTGAAAAATGTGTGTTTCTGATTTAAAAAAATAAGACAATGTCAAAAATTTGTCAGGTTACCGGAAAAAAAGCAATGGTGGGAAACAATGTTTCGCACTCTAAAAGAAGAACAAAACGTCGGTTTCACCCGAACTTGTTCAACAAGAAATTCTATCTTCCAGAGGAAGATCGTTGGATTTCATTGACGGTTTCTGCTGCGGGTATTCGTACAATCAACAAAAAAGGATTGACCAATGCCTTGAAAGAAGCCAAGGAAAAAGGATACGTAACGAATATTTAAAAAGCTTAAAAGATGGCTAAAAAAGGTAATAGGGTACAAGTAATTCTGGAATGCACTGAGCATAAAGACAGTGGTGTGCCAGGAACATCACGGTACATCACCACCAAAAACAGGAAAAATACACCTGACCGTTTGGAGTTGAAAAAGTACAACCCAATTTTGAGAAAAGTAACCGTACACCGCGAAATTAAATAATTTAAGATATGGCTAAAAAAGCAGTTGCATCATTGCAAAAAGGAGCCGGTAAAGGTTATGCCAAAGTAATTAAAATGGTAAAATCGGATAAAACCGGTGCATTCACATTTCAGGAAGATGTTGTTCCTAACGAAATGGTTAAAGACTACTTTAAGAAGTAAAAAAGATATTTGCTAAGCAGGAAAGCCTTCATCGTTTGATGAGGGCTTTTTTGTTGGCGCGACAATGTATCAGGATTACTAAAAAACACTTCTGAAACACCTGTATGGAGGAAGGAAATTCGATAGCTTCGAAAATCCGGAGAGGCTATTGTTAACTCTTTCTGTCCAAGCCTGATTTTCGTTAAATTATATCAACCAAATTTTGTAAATTGCCGCCCTCAAAAACAGTAGACTATGGGAATTTTCGGAGCATTTACGAAATCAAAGAAGGAAAGCCTGGATCAGGGACTTTCTAAAACGAAGGAAAGTGTATTCAAAAAGCTGGGACGTGCCGTCATCGGAAAATCAAGGGTGGATGACGAAGTTTTGGATAACCTGGAAGAAGTGCTGATTACTTCGGACGTGGGCGTGGATACTACTCTGAAAATTATTGAACGGATTGAAGAGCGCGTTTCAAAAGACAAATACTTTGGCGTTGATGAGTTGAACAACTTGTTGAAGGAAGAGATTGCCGGTTTGCTGGAAGAAAATAATTCCGGCGAAGTGGCTGATTTTAATTTGGCCGATGAAAAGAAACCTTACGTGATTATGGTGGTTGGCGTGAATGGTGTTGGAAAAACAACGACCATTGGAAAGCTGGCCTACAATTTCAAAGCTGCAGGTAAAAAAGTCGTGCTTGGTGCTGCAGATACGTTTCGTGCCGCTGCGATCGAACAGCTTGAAATTTGGGCGGAACGCGTTGATGTTCCGCTGGTCAAACAGAGCATGGGCTCCGATCCGGCTTCCGTAGCTTACGACACGCTGGCTTCAGCCAAAGCCAATGACGCAGATGTGGTGATTATTGATACAGCCGGCCGTTTGCACAACAAAATCAACCTGATGAACGAACTGTCGAAAATTAAAAAGGTGATGCAAAAAATTATACCTGATGCTCCGCATGAAGTGTTGCTGATACTGGATGGCTCAACCGGACAAAATGCCTTTGAGCAAGCCAAACAATTCACCCTGGCAACCGAAGTAACGTCCTTGGCCCTCACTAAATTGGACGGAACAGCCAAAGGCGGCGTGGTGATTGGCATTTCCGACCAATTTAAAATCCCGGTAAAATACATTGGTATCGGCGAAAAAATGGAAGACCTCCAGATTTTCCGCCGGAAAGAATTTGTGGACTCACTGTTTTCTTAGCGACTACTCCCCGCACAAAAGAAAGTCATCCTGAACTTGTTTCAGGATCTGTTTTTATATGGAGATTCCGAAACGAATTCGGAATGACGTGATCTGATATGAAATTAAAAAACCACCATTCGCTTCGTTTGTTGTAAAGTGCGAAAGATTTCAAAATTATAAGATGAAAAGAGGAAAAGTAAATATAACAACCCTGGGCTGCTCCAAGAATCTGGTGGATTCGGAAATGCTCTTTAATCAATTGGATTTAAACGGTTTTAAAGTGGTGCACGACGGTGAGGAGGACGATGCCAACATCGTTATTCTGAACACCTGCGGGTTCATCGCTGATGCTAAGGAAGAATCCATCAACACCATTTTGGCGCATGCTGAAGAACGCAAAAAAGGTAAGCTGGATAAATTACTGGTGATGGGCTGTCTATCAGCTCGTTACAAGGATGATTTGCAAAAAGAAATTCCTGAAGTGGACAAATATTACGGGAAATTCGATTACAAAGAAATTATTAAGGATTTGAATGCCAATTTCTTTGAGCAGAAAATGTATCACCGGGTAAAAACCACTCCTGCGCATTTTTCCTACCTTAAGATCAGTGAAGGATGTAATCGCCACTGTTCGTTTTGTGCTATTCCGCAGTTTACCGGAATCCACAAATCACGAAGCATAGAAAGTCTTATTGACGAAGCCCAGCGATTAGTTGATTCCGGTACCAAAGAGCTGCTGATCATTGCCCAGGATTTGTCGTATTATGGAATTGATATGTACGGTGAAAGCAAACTGGCCGAATTGATCGACCGTTTGGCTGACATCAAAGGACTGGCGTGGATTCGCCTGCATTATGCTTATCCCTCAAAATTCCCAACTGATTTGTTGAAAGTGATTCGTGAACGTGACAACGTGGCCAATTACCTGGATCTACCGCTGCAACATATCAGCGATCCCATGCTGTGGAGGATGCGCCGGAAAATCACCAAGCAGGAAACCATTGATCTGCTGAATAAAATCCGCGAAGAAGTACCGGGTATTGCGGTGCGAACTACCTTTTTGGTGGGGCACCCGGGCGAAACTGACGAAGATTTTGAAGAACTGAAAGCCTTTGTTGCTGAGCAGAAATTTGATCGAATGGGCGTGTTTGCCTATTCGGATGAAGATGACACCTACGCCTTTAAAATGTATGACGATGATGTTCCAGAGGAAACAAAACACGCCCGTGCTGCCGAGTTGATGGAATTACAACAGGGCATCTCTGAAAAATTAAACACCCGCCACATTGATAAAACACTGAAAGTGTTGGTTGATCGGGAAGAGGGTGACTATTTCGTTGGTCGAACTGAATACGATTCACCGGAGGTTGATGGCGAAGTGCTGATTAAAAAGGCGGAAGAAATTCAAATTGGCAACTTCTACCAGGTCCAAATTACTGATTCAACGGAATTTGATTTGATCGGAAAAATATAGCGATGCTCTATTTAATTCAGCAGTTGACTCGGTATCACCTGTTGAATAAAGAAATCTCTAATAAAATAGGGTGACATTACAAAAATGTCACCCTATTTTATTCCTTAACTTTTTCTTATTCATACAAATGCTCACCTAATGACGCATCGAATAAATAGATGCTCACGGCATAGTCAATTTGCGATTTTAGTACCATCAACTTGCTTTCTGAAACGTTGGTGGTAGCATCCAATAAATCGAGGTTGGTAATCGCTCCGGCGGAATAGTTTGTTTTTGCCAATTTGTAGGCTTCCTGGGCTTGCGAAAGCAACAATTGCGATTGCTCTAGCTTTTTGTAGTCCTTCATTAAGGCCGTTTCATTTTCAATCACCTCACTTGAAATATTCCGTTTGGTCACTTCCGACTGAAATGTGGTTGTCTGAATGGATGACTTAGCCTGCATGATTTTATACTTGGTGCGTGTTCCATCAAATATTGGAATCCGGAGACCAACACCAACCACGTAATTGGCTTTTATCTTTCCGAGATCAGGTACATAGCCATTTTTTGCTCCGCCTTCGGCAATGAAATTCAACGACGGTTTGTTTTCAGCTTTTACTACATCCAATTTGATGGAGGCCAAATCCGTCTTTTTCAAAGCCATCTGCATTTCTTCGCGATGCTGTAAGGCGTAGTCAATGATGGAATCATCGGGCATGGTTGGCTTGGAAACGGTCAGCGTATCTTTCACCACGTGGAATGTTTTTACAGGCAATCCCAGGAGCGAATTCAAAATTGAAAGTTGAACATCGCGTGCTGCCACTAAGTCGGTCTTCTGGTTTTCAACACCGGAAATTTTCACCTTGGTGCTCAGGATGTCATAATTGGTACTTGATCCTGTTGCTTTCTTTTTCTGCACGTAGTCAAGATGGCTTTCAAGTACTTTCAACTGTTCATCTTTAATTTTGATGGCTTGTTGCAAATAAAGCAACGTGTAATAATTCTTGATGACTCCTTTCGCCATGTTCTGTTTAGTCGTCTTGATCGACTTTTCAGCTAAATCCTTACTTTCATTTGCCAGGTTGACATTGGCGTCGGTTTTTCCAAAGTCATAAATGCTTTGATGAATGTTGACACCTGCATCAACATTGTTGTGTGGAAACAACTGGAAATCGCCCATATCCGGAATGGTCAATGATGGGGCAGGGCCAACATTTGAAAAGTTAGCTGTCACATCAATGTTTGGATAGTAACCAGACCTTGCCAGTCCGATTCGGGCATCGGCTGTGTTCAGCGCTTCTTCAGCTTCTTTAATTGCAGGGTGGTTTTGAATCACCACTTCCATAATCTGCTGAAGATCTAAAGTGTCTTTCTGTGCCAACTGGTTTGCATCGGCGTTTTGTGCTTGCGCATTGATGCCGGCAAACAGTCCGCAGCAAGCCAAACTCAGTGTTAATATGCTAAATTTTAATCGATTATTCATTGGATCTATTTTTTACAGGTTGTTGACTTTTCTTTTTCCGGCCATGAAGGAAAAGTGCGGGAATGACAGCGGTCAATGTGATGGCTGTTGCAATCAAAAACACATCGTCAATTCCCTGAATGTATCCCTGGTTGTTGATATTCCCCAGCAAAAGCCGTTGGCTCAGTTTGTTTGCAATTCCAGGTGAGTTCCCTGCATGATGCTGAACAAAGAAGTTCAAGCGGTTCATGGTGTGATGCAGGGATACCGAATTGGCTTGCAATGCTTGTCCGTATGTTTGGGTGTGAAAAGCCACCCGGGATGACAGAATAGTCGCCATAATTGCTACTCCCAAACTGCCGCCCAACTGACGAATGGTATTCAACATACCAGAAGCCTGTGCCATCTTCTCCCTCGGCATTTCGTACAATGAAACCGTGCTCAATGCCGTGAACAGCATTCCCATGGAGAAACCTCGCAAATACAGGGACAACATGATGTAGTTCCGCTCAGTAAGAAACGATAGCCAGGAAACCAGGTAGAAACTTGCTCCCAGCAGCAAAAGTCCTAACACAATCGGAATTTTTGCATTGATCTTGTCAACCGTTCGACCCACAATTGGGGCGGTGATCCCTTGGATAATCCCAACTGGAAGAAAAACCAAACCGGATTGATAAGCGGTGTAATTCAGCGAATTTTGCAAATACAGTGGAAGCAAAAAGATACCTCCAAAAACACCGACGCCAAACAAGAACATAATAATGTTGGCCAGACCAAAGTTTCGATCCCTCAGCAACCGGAGTTCTATTAGTGGTTGTTCAACAATGAACTCGTTGGTAATGAATACTGCCAAAGCAATTATTGAGATTGCAAAGGACACCAGAATATAGGGAGCGCTCCAACCCTCAGCATTAGTGACAGCAGTTCCTTCAGATAGCGCGTAAAGCATGAGTGGAAGGAAGATTGTCACCGATATAAAACCGACGAGATCAAATTTCTTGATATCTTTCCGCTTGTATTCTTCCTGAATGATGAAAGTAGCAAATAAGCCGATTGCACCGACAGGTATATTGACATCAAAGATTAACTGCCAGCTAAAGTGGTCGACCAGGTAACCTCCGATAAGCGGGCCAAACGATATTGAAGCGGCCGCTGAGATCACCCAGAATCCCATGGCAATACCACGTTTCTCTGGTGGAAATTCACGGGAGATGATGGCCATCCCCAACGGTTGAACCATTCCACCACCCAGTCCCTGGATGGCGCGTGAGATGATCAGCATGTTTTCGTTGCCTGAAATTCCACACAAGGCAGAACCAAAGGTGAACAAAAACAGTCCCCAGAAATAGATGAGTTTGTAGCCAAATTTGTCAGCCAGCCAGCCCGATGTCGGTAACATAACGGCCAATGCCAGCATGTAGGCTGTGATTACCCATTCAATTTTGTCGATTCCCACGCCAAAGGATGCCATGATCTTCGGAAGCCCTACATTCACGATCGTTGCGTCCAGCACCACCATAAAAGTCCCGATCATGACATTTGCCAGCAGGATCCATTTATAGGTGTCGTGGCGCGGATGCAGGAATGAATCCCTCGGGCGTAATGATTTTCTTAAACTATGTAAAAGCGTTCGACTTGGCATCCTTAGTTTTTAACGATTTTTACAACGACTGACATTCCTGCCAGAATTTCGAATGAAGAAAGCTTTTGGTCATCTTCGGTTCCGTCAATTGATATTTTAACCGGGATACGTTGTGTTACTTTGGTGAAGTTCCCGGACGCGTTGCTCGGCGGAATCAGCGAGAACTGTGATGCTGTGTTCGATCCAATCGAGAATACTTTACCGGTAAAGGTTATTCCGGGGAAAGCATCAACTGTAAACAGTGATGATTGATTGAGATGAACACCGGCAATTTTCGTTTCTTCCAGGTAAACCATTACCCACAATTTGTGATTATTGGTGACGGTGAAAACAGATTGGCTTGGCTGAACCACATCCCCCGGCAACAGCCAGCGTTTGGCCACAATACCTGTGATTGGTGCATACAACCGTGTATTATCCAATTGAGTTTGAATGACGCCAATTTGTGCTTTTGACGAAGCGATTGCAGCTTTGGCACTTTCAATTTGAGCCTTTACCACTTTTAATCGTGATTTTACAGCTTCTAATTGAGCCTTGGCAGCATCCAACGCTTGCTTCGAATGATCGTACTGTTCCTCGGGAATCACTCCGCCGTCGTACTGATCCTTTGCACGTTTGAAATCACTTTGGGCTTTATCTAAACTGACCTGGTTAATTTTAATACTTTCTTTACTGTACTGGTACTGGGCCTGTGCTTGCGCCAAACTGGTTTCAGCCTGCTTTTGAGCGGCCAAAGCCTGAATACGTTTTGCAACAATATCGCTACTGTCCAGTTCTGCGAGAAGTTCTCCTTGTTTTACTTTGTCACCTTCCTCAACATAAACCGTTAAAATTCGTCCCAGCATTTTCGAGCTGACGGCAATATTGTCAGTGTCAACGTATGCGTCATCAGTTTTCACGTATCTGGTGTACTCACGATACCAGTAAATTCCTGCTCCCAAGATAAGAGCAACAATAATAAAAAGGGGAATATAAACTCTGATTCCTCCTTTTTTCTTTGAATCACTTTGATTGTTTGCCATGTGCTAAATTGTTTAATATTTTCAATGGTTATTTATCTCTGGTTATCAATCCTTGCAATAATAGATCGATCAAGGTTTCAGACCGCTTTACCAGTAATTCATACTCTTCCTCATTCAGATAAAACAGTTGTTTGTCCTTGATCATAGACATTCGAATGCCACGTAAAAGATCAAACAGCAAGTCTGCGGTGTCTTCCGGGTTCTTAACTTCAAATAGTTGTTTTTCATTTCCTTTCTCCAGAATTTCAATGATGATCCCTTTTTCAAATTCGCGGGTAGACTTCCATGTATCCTTCATAAATGCATTGATGTTTTGCATCTCGTCTAGACGAAATCGACTTAGATTCAGTAGTTTGCGAAAATAGTCCAGTCGAAATCGGAGGTATTCCCGCAATTTGTCAATCGGATCATCGAGTTGATCCAGGTGTTTGTACACCTTCGATTCAAATTCTGAGATTTCTTTTTCAACCACTGCTTTGTAAAGATGCTCTTTGTCCGGAAAGTAGTAATACAACAGCCCTTTAGACATGTTGAGCTCCCGGGCGATTTCAATCATAGAGGTTTTTTTCAAACCATACAGCCCAAATTTTTGCTGGGCCACCTCAATAATTTCGTCGCGTTTTTCGCTATAATCTCCTGTAAATGTCGTTTGAACCATAATACGGATATTTTAGTCCTAATAATTTGACCATTATTATCAAAGGGTCAAAAATAGATAAAAAATAACAACTACAGCAAGGTCTAATATGAATAAAATGTAAAGTTCTTTTGTGTGCAGAAAATCGGAGAAAACTACTTCAATCAAATAATCTTGAGTTAAATCGCTGTTCTTTAAAAAAAATAAGTAGTAGGGAATGTAGGGTGGAATGATCTAGTCTTTTCAGTTTGAATATTTATGTAGGCCGAAAATGTTTTGAGCAAAATCGATGCTTGCCTGTTGTACTTCAGGTTGCGTTTTTGAAAACATGCCGCAGCCAATAACATGTACTCCAGCATCAAAGGCTTGCTTGTGTTTCAATTTCGCAGGAGTGCCAAGTTCATCGTACATTTTTAGCATGGCATCAACACGAACTGTTGGATCCTGGTGTTCGTCATCTTTATAATAATAACCAAGAAAAACCGGTGTTTTTACCCGTTCAAAAAGACTTTTATACATGGTATAGTCGATCAACTGTTGCAGGTAAACTGTCGCTTCCATACGGTAATAGCAGTTCCAGTATTGGCATTCTTTATCCCCCAGATTTTTATTGATATATCGATATTTCCCGCCATTGACCAACCGCCCAATTTGCAATCCCCAGGGCATAGAAAGCACAAATGCCGCCGAATTATTGATGCGTATATTGGGGGAGAACATGATCAGCCCATCTACTTTATCCGGGAATTCTGCTGCTAACTTCAACGAAAGTGTTCCACCGGTTGACGTGCTCATGATGATTACTTTATGCCCGAGCAAATGAGCAATCTGTAAGGCTTTTTTTGCAGAATTGTATAAGCGGTCTGGTGTCATGTCAAGCAATGGTTCCGGCACATCTAATCCATGAGATGCCAGTCGCGGAATATAGGCATTGATGTGAAAA
>DATFMO010000006.1:0-5456 GCA_035266925.1 Sunxiuqinia sp.
GCTGAATCCGACAGCTGACGAATGTACCCGTTGTTATCGTCGGCCCACATAATGGCCGCGTAATCCGGAACTTTGGCTCCCATGCGGTAGAGTTTCAGGACTTCTTTGTAAGGACAAAAGATTTGCGGAATCTGGCTCACATCCTTCCTTCCACTCTCTTCTTCCAATATCTTTCGCTGTGCATCAAACACACGATCCAGAATTTGCACTTTATCGTCCAGCGTTTTTCCACCGGGCATACCGCTATCGTGAACACCCCGCATACCAATCGTGTAAATCACATCGTGATTGAGCGTGGAATCCACCCGCTGGCGCCAGTATTCTTTAAGTTGATCGGGATTGGTATCAAAGTTCCAATCCCCTCGTTTACCTTCAGCAGGTTCCCAGCGATGCCATTCGTCTACATTGTTGCGCAGCATCGGCTCGGCGTGAGAAGAACCAACGAAAATGCCGTACCGGTCGGCCATTTTAATGTCGCCGGGGTAGGTGAAAAAGGCACGGGTGCAAGGATGCATGGCCGGCCAAATGGCGTTGGCTTTTAGGCGCAATAGCAGCTCAAATACCTTGGCGTAGGTTTTTGGCCCAATGTCACCGGTTTCCGGCTCAAAGGTTTTCGCTGCCCAGGGCTGCAATCCCCAATCTTCATCATTGATAAAAATACCCCGAAACTGGACTTTCGGCCCATCCTGCAAGGCCAAATCACCCGGCAAAGTCAGGGTAGTTTGTTTTTTGGGGTGAACATCGTCCCACCAAACCCAGGGCGATACACCGATCCGCTGGCTCAGTTCCATCAAGCCATAGGCAGTTCCTCGCGGCTGGCTGCCAACAATGTACAAAATATGTTTGCCGTCCTTCTGAAGGATTTTTATGATGTACGCTTCCCACTTTCCTTTCAAACCGTCGAGGTTGATTCCGTTGGCTGTGCACTCCTTGTCAAAAGCCGGGTTCTTCCCTAAAGTCCCGACTTTAATTTGATACGGCGAATCACTCATTGATTTGATTTCCGGTTTTCGGTCAGAGACCATCATCACATCGTTGGCAAATAAATCAATAGCGGTGTGAACGAATTCCTTTTCGTTGGGATGTACTACGATTTCGGCTGTAATTTGGGGTGAGGAAATGACAAACGTACCGTCGTCATTCGATGCGCTGCAAGAACTCCCCCAAAGGATTGTTGTTGACAAAATTAGCCATCTCGAAAGTTGTGATATCATTTTAATTTTTTTCATTGGTGTTCGTTTAGTTTTCATAAACACTATTTTTCGATTACAATCTTATCGACGGACACTTTATTCCCAGAACTTCCATATTCTGTTCCGTTTTTACTGTACCAGTTGCCGTGTTCACCAACAACAGTTACAATGAGCCTGTATTGGCCTCTCCGTAAAATGGGACTCAGGAATTTCAAAGATGGTTCGGGAAATTTACAATAAAAATCGACTAAAGATGAAATGACAGGCTCGCCTTTGTAATCCTGAATTTCAACCTTTGCATATCCACCATCCGGCCGCGCTACACCAAAAACACCAATTTGAGAGCCTTTAAAAGCAATTGAAAAAGACGCCCCGGAAGCGTTGGATCGCGTATCAGAGTACTGGTTTTCTTTCGAAGATCCGATCCAAGCACCGGAAAATGATAGCTGTTTTAAATCTGAATTTTCTACGACCTGCCCGTTTAATTTCGAAGGCGACCAATTTCCGGTTTGGACATTTACTTTCCAATTTTGCTGAAAATCAGGAATGGATATCGAATCCCCTTCAACGTTGAGCGGTTGCCAAACATAGGTTGCCGCCGAACCTTGCCTTGGAAATGACCAACGATCGCCCATGTACATGAATGTTGTATCTTTTGATCCGGCAATTGGCAGGACAAATGTACATTGCGAGTTCCAGGTCAGCGTTCCCTCCGGGGCAAACGTTCCATGCATTTTCCATGGGCCTTCCAACGACGTCGCAGTCATATAGTAGTTGTCGTTTCGCTCCCAACTCGTCAGATGCGAACTTAGCCAGAAATAGATGCCATGACTTTTGAAAACGGTTGGCGATTCACCGGTCGGAACTTTCGAAACCACCAATCTTTTTGCGGATTTGAAATCGGATGATAACTCGTAGATGGTTCCATGATGGATTAGCAAATAGCCTTTTCCATCGGTATCCTGAAAGGTTCCCATGTCCCATTTCCGGATGGGTTTCCCTTCATACAGCAGAGCGCCTTGAAACTGGTAATCACCATCGATGGTCTTGCAAGTCGCATAACCAATGTGAGGATCGTTGTACTTCCGGTCATCGGTGTGCATGTACATCACGAACTCCCCGGTTTCGGGGCACTTCATCACTTTTACCCGCTCGCCGATCCGGTCAGGCCCCAGCAGTCCTTCCTTTTGCTGGGGAAGTACTATTTTCTCAAATTTCCAGTTCACCAGGTCTGTGGACGAGTAGCAACTAAAACCGATAAAAACATTGGCGCTGTCGGTTTTGTATTCACCAAAGAGATAGAATTTCCCGCCTTCCTTTACAATACAAGCGCCATGAGCGTTCACCGTATTGTTATTCTGATCAAACCAGGGGATGCCACTGTGAATGGCCTGGTATCTTTCCTTGGCAGTTGCGTTCTGAATGCTCCAAAATCCAAAAGCGACCTGAAGGACAATCAAAATTTTTATTTTCAATACGTCGTGGTTCATGTTTAGTTTTTGTTTTAAGCAATACGGTTATCAATCTTCTACATTGAATAAAACCAATTTTTAAGCCCGGTGCCCTTATTGTTCGTGACACATTTTCACTTCTTTTTGGTGAGTTTGAAATTGTCAATTTCAAGGCCTGCTGAGGCAGTCACGCCCAAACGAACATTCATGCCATCTGTCGGCACCAAAAATTTTACGGATGTTGTTCCCCAGGAATCCGGCGTTCCCGTAGCAGTCGTTTCGCTTGTTTTGTCACCGGCTTTCACATAAAGCTTGGGGCTGCTGTCACTCTCCTGTTTTAAATCAACTGTCAGCTTGTATTCCCCGGCAGATAAGGTCACATTCTGGTAGAAATCGATGGAACTACCTGCGTCGGCTTTAATAGCATAACTGTAAAAGCCATCGCTCGCGTTTGTATTTTTCGGTTCCATTTTGCCGTTTACAAGCTTCACATTCAAATTCCACGCTAACGGGACAACTGCACTGACGACGGAATTCCAACCCGCGCCTTCCTCAAAACTGGCATTTCCGACGGCGAAAGTAGCATCAAACGGGGCGGATTGTGTCCAGCGGCAAGTCCGCTCTGCGCGGCGGAGCCTTCCCAACGCCTGGTCAATTTCTTCCAGGCTCTTGAACGAGCTTTCGTTGTTTTGGGCGCTGTCAATTGCGGCCGAAAAATCTTTCGCTCCCGAAGCAGAAGACAGGTTTGCCAGGACTTTTCGGGCAGATTGGACTTGATTGTTAAAATAATTGCTTGCCAAATCGAGGGTGTTGTCACTCGCACCGGCCAACGAGTCGGGCGCTGAATTGAGTGGAATGCCAATGTTTTGTTTTTGGATTCCTTCAGCCACCAAGCGGGCAACAACGTAGGCTCCGAAATTACAAAGGTGGGTGTTGTCAATTTCCCCGGGCGGTTCAAATTGATGGATTTCATGGGTGCCCTCCCAACCAGCAATACTCTCCAACAACCGGGTTTTCAATTCCATATCAATCAATGGAACATGTAGTTCTTTTGCTGTTTCGCGCGTTGCCTGAGGAAAATCGCCATGTGTGTCCACCAGGTTTTCCCGGGCATCAAAATCACGGCGTACGATCGGAGTAAGCAGAATTGGTGTTGCCCCTTTCGCACGGGTTTCGTCCACGAATCTTTTCAGGTTTTCCCGAAAGCTGGTAGCGGGGTCGGTATGCAGCGGAGCATCAGTCTTCTCATCGTTGTGCCCAAACTGAATGATCACAAAATCACCTCTTTGCATCGAATCCAGCACAATCTTCCACCATCCTTCATCGACAAAGCTTTTGGTACTGCGGCCATTTTTTCCATAGTTGGCTACCCTGGCCTGCGTCGTATCCACAAATTCCGGGAACAACATTCCCCAGCCACGCTCTGTAGTGTTTGGCTTCTTTTGAGCCATTGTGGAATCACCGATTGTCCAAACGGTTATTTTTTGACGCGAACTTTTACATGAAAAGGCCAGACAGCCAACAAGTAATAATGCGAGTAGTAGTGTGCGATTTTTCAAAATATTTTTGCTTTATTATGATTACTATGTATAATTCGAAGAAGGAGACAAAATACAATAACATTGCTTGTCCGACAAATTTACGAGCTGCCATTTAACTGGATCGTTTCGCCCTTGGAAATTTTACCCCCGTCTAAATTCTTGAATAGATAAAATTCTGAAAGTTGATCAAACCATCTCCCAAGGAAACCAGACCGACTTTCAAGGACAGGAAACCTCCAAAGGCGGTATGATTATAGCAATCGACCATAAACGAACGCTCAATCTTTTGCCATTTTTTGCCATCAGCACTGTAACAAAATGTTACTGTATTTTCTACATTTTGGATTTTCAAATAGCCAGTCCTCCCCATCGCATTCGTTCCAGCGCCAAGTGCCTGTCCTCTCCTGTAGATCGTAAATTTTTGGCCATCCGTGACCAGACCGGCATACATTGACTCATCATAAAAAAGGACAAGTCCACCTTTAACATCTCCAACCAGTTCGTATTTCACTTGGATTTCATAGGACTCATCCTGTGGCACACACAACAATGGTGCGCTGTTTCCCGGATTGTCCCCTTCAGCTTTAAAATGAAGTTTTCCATCGCCAACTTGTGCCCTTGATGGCTTGTATTCTTTGTAAAAAGTCCATTGTAACCCCAGTCGATTGCCCTCAAATTTGTCTGACAGTGAAAACTGCTGGCCGCTATTTTCAAGCACTTTTTTCCTGATCGGTTTATCCGTTTGTATTCCATCCGGCACTTTAAACCAGCCATCTGATGTCCATTCAACCGGTTCCATCAATGTTTGTCTTCCCAGCGTATAAAAATCTTTTTCATAGGCGTGATACACGATCCACCAGTTGTTGTCTTTGTCCTCGACAAGTGTGCCATGACCTTTGGCATGCCATTTTTCATTTTTCGACCAGGTGTGGACAACCGGGTTGTAGGGCGAATTTTCCCAAGGGCCTGTTGGCAATTTCGACCGGGCAGATACTACCATGTGCGCAGTAGCAGGTCCCACAGTTCCGCCTTCGGCCACCGTGAGATAATAGTAGCCATTTCGACAGGTCAGCTTTGGGCTTTCCAGGCATTTGCAGGCCACATTAAAATCCTCGGGAATGTCCCACCCATCGTAGGTATGAAACATTTTTCCGGCGGTTGATAAACCGTCATCCGTCAAATCAATCACATTTCCCCCGTTGAGAAAGAGATACCGTTTGCCAGCCTGTCCAACCAAATGTCCTGGATCAATGCGTCCAACATGCAAATCA
>DATFMO010000007.1:0-5320 GCA_035266925.1 Sunxiuqinia sp.
CCCTGACCGAGCAACAAACGGTTTTCGATATGCAGATTGACGATTTTCAAAAAGTAAGCGATCTGAATCTGAATGGCACTGTCTACCCATGCCTGGTTTTTGGTGAAGCCATGGCCAAACAAGGCGAAGGAAGCATCATCACCATTTCGTCAATGGCCACCTACTCGGCAATTTCCCGGGTATTGGGCTATTCCGTGGCAAAAACCGGCATCAATATTTTTACCCAGTGGATGGCTATGGAAATGGCAACCAAGTTCAGTGAGAAAATTCGTGTCAACGCGATTGCCCCCGGATTTTTTATTGGCGACCAAAACCGCAATGTGCTCGTCAACCCCGACGGATCGTACACCGAGCGCAGCAAAAAAGTAATCGCCCGCACGCCAATGGGCAGGTTTGGCGACATCAAAGAACTGAATGGCGCCGTGCAGTTTCTGTGCTCCGACGCAGCCTCGTTTATTACGGGTGTGATTTTGCCTGTTGATGGTGGTTTCAGCTCGTTTAGTGGAGTATAGAATAAATGTACATCAATGCGAAGTTCATAAGCAAAACATGATCATGTCGATGATAAAATAGGCAGATTCATGCTATTGCACTGATGAACTCATGCACTCCGAACTCATGAACTAAAAAAGAAAGAAATGGCATTGGAAAAAACATGGCGGTGGTTTGGCGAGAACGATCCAATCACCTTGGATCAGTTGGCACAAATGGGTGTGGAGGGCGTGATAACCGCGCTGCACCATATTCCCAATGGCAAAGTTTGGCCGAAAGATGAAATTCTGAAAGTGAAACAGGCCATTGAAAAACGAGGCATGCGCTGGAGCGTGGTAGAAAGTTTGCCGGTGAGTGAAGGCATCAAAATCCGCTCAGGTGATCGTGCCCGATTGATCGCAAATTATCAGCAATCTGTTCGAAACCTGGGGGAATGTGGGATCGATACCATTTGTTACAATTTTATGCCGGTGCTCGATTGGGCACGGACAGACTTGCATTTCAAACTTGCCAATGGTGGCGAATCCATGTATTTTGATTTCCCGATCTTTGTGGCTTTCGACGTTTTCATTTTGAAGCGCCCAAGAGCAGAAAGCAGCTATTCTCCAGAATTGGTTCAAAAAGCAAAAATGGTTTTTGAATCGATGACCAAAGAAGAGGCTGAAAAGTTGGCTTACAACATCATTGTCGTTACTCAGGGGTTTATTGATGGTGTGATTGATGGCTCCGTTCCTGACCCGAAAAGTTTGTTTCTTGAATTTATTGATCGGTACAAAAACATCGACAAGCAGAAACTACGTGAAAACCTGAGAGCGTTTTTGGACGACGTAATTCCTGTTGCAGAAGAAGCTGGCGTCCGACTGGCCATTCATCCGGACGACCCACCCTTCCCGGTTTTAGGACTGCCACGCATCATTGGGCAGCTGGAAGATTACGAATGGCTTTTTCAAGCAAATACGTCGCCAAACAATGGCATCACGTTTTGTTCCGGTTCACTTTCAGCACGGATAGAAAACAACTTATTGGAGATCATTGAAAAAACCAGCGACCGGATTCACTTTGTCCATCTTCGAAATACACAGATGCTTGAGGATGGCAGTTTCTATGAATCAGGACACTTGACTGGAACACAAAATATGGCGGCATTGATGACCGCTTTATTGAAAGAACAAAAACGCAGAAAAGTGCAAGGCAGGACCGATTATAAAATGCCTGTCCGCCCCGATCATGGTATCAAACTACTGGATGACTATAACCACGAATACAACCCCGGATATCCTTTAATTGGAAGGTTGAAAGGTTTTGCCGAGTTGGATGGACTGATGGCCGGGATTGAATATATTCTGTCGCTGAAATGATTTCAAAAACAGATCGTTAGTTTAAAGTTCATTTTTGACTTTCAGTTCCATCCCAGTATCTTCCATCTCAAAAATATGAGGCCTTGAATTCCGGTTATTTGGAGCATGCAAAAACCATCATTAGTTTTCCATCAAACGTTTTAAACAACATGCCGTGCCCTCCGTCATCAGCGTAGACCGGTTCTTTCTGTTGCACCCAGGGGCCGGACAACTTTTCGGTTTTAGAAAAAGCGACTCCGGTGGTATAGCCACCTGCACCAAAGCTAGACCAGATCATCGTCAATTGGCCAGCTTTATTTTTCATCAAATAAGGACCGTCGGTTACAAAACAACCTTCAGTTTTGGAAATATGCCCCCAGGGAGCGTCACTTCCGCGGAACAACAACCGCGGCTCGCCTACTGCTGCCGACAGGTCGTCTTTCAACTGCATGTACTCAATAGTGCCATTGGAAATTTGCACCCACTCATGTGAATAAACAATGTATGGAGTTCCATCTTCCACCCACAAGGTGGCATCCAAGGTCATCATATCAGTTGGCAAGGTTGAATGATTGGCAAAAGGTTTGAAGGAGCCTGTGGGCGAATCACTCACCAGGATTTGTGATCCGCGTGTCACCCGGGGCCGCCAGTTAGGCCACTGCTCCTGAAACTTGTGATTGGTATTGATGGTTAAAAACAAATAATACTTTCCGTTGTACTGGTAAAGTTCCGGCGCCCAGATGTTGACAATATACTTCCCACCCCAAAAGCTTTCAGGAATGGTCCAGATTCATTTGGCCTGTTATCAGTGAATCAGATCTTTACTTCGGTAGGAAAGCACTGAATTTCCGCCCGGCCCAACCATGTAATAGTAGCCCGAAGTAGTGTTAGGCAACACGCATACGTCGCGCCAGTGCATGTCGTTCAGGTTCACTTTTTCAGGAGGATTGGGACCGAATTGGGCACTGACTTGTGGAAAGGCTATAAAATAAAGGATGATACCGATTGTGATTTTCAAAATTGAAGAAGTAAAGTTTTTCATAGTCATTTAATTAAGTCGTTAGTTATCCACTTTTCGTGTTCAGAGTTGGATAAAATTAAAAATTATAGTGCATTTACGACCTTTTTTCGTCAACGGAAACCATTTTAATGTTTGTATTTAGGCGTCTTCGAAGAGCTATTCGAACCATCATAGCCACATGAAAATACGTTCAAATTTCAATCGATTTCCTTTGTAGAACTATCTCCACACGCTGTGCGAAAGTATCTACATGAAAAATTAAGTAGTTATTGATTCTGAGCCCGTATTTGCCAATAAGACCAATATGATTGCCTTTCGCCGCCCATGGCATAGCGATTGTCCGATCATGTTGTGTTCGTTGAAGCAGCCTATTCGAATCGTTCTTCAAAACATACTGTAATCCAAGACTTTCTAGCTAAACATCCTGCTCTTACGGACAACTGGCAATTTTTTACTGCCGGTTCTAAATAAGTTTGACAAACAAAATTGATATTATGAAAGACCTTTTCGTGACATTAGTTTTACTATGGCCCGTCTTGTTATACATCGCAGCTGCCTTAGCTGTTGTAACAGGCATGTTAGGCCTGTCCCACTTTTTAGGTGAGCGAAGGAAAGATCATACTCAAAGTGAACCGTATGAATCCGGGATTGAGTCAACCGGTTCAGCGAGATTACGTTTCCCCGTTAAGTTTTACGTCATTGCCATGTTCTTTGTCCTGTTCGACATCGAATCCATATTTGTGATTACCTGGGCAATTTCATTTCGGGAATTAGGATGGGCAGGCTATACAGGAATCCTCGTTTTCACCGGAATACTCTTCGTTGTATTGCTCTACGAATGGCGAACGGGCGCTTTGAACTTTGGCCCTGAAGGTCGCAAAATTCTGAAAAACTATCATCAGCAGAAAAATAAAAAAGTGACAGAAACCAATCTATGAACCGTTGATGGTAAAAATATTGTGTGCTTTGAAATGAGGCACAAAAAAAATAAAAACGAAAGCATATGAAATGGTGGTTAAGTGAACCAACCGAACCAATTAACCCGCTCAACGGGAATAGTTCGTTCGAAGAAACAGTCAAAGAAAGCATCATATTTAGCCGGTTGCAGGACATGCTGGCCTGGGGACGCAAAAATTCAATCTGGCCATTCAATTTTGGACTATCCTGCTGCTATGTGGAGATGGCTACCAGTTTGACCAGTCGCTACGATATTGCCCGATTCGGTGCTGAAGTCATCCGGGGAACGCCACGCGAGGCCGATCTAATGATTGTTGCCGGAACAGTCTTCATCAAAATGGCACCGATTGTTAAAACGCTGTATGAACAGATGATGGAGCCCAAATGGGTTATTTCAATGGGTTCATGTGCCAACTCCGGGGGTATGTACGATATCTACAGCGTGGTCCAGGGTGTGGATAAATTTCTACCTGTCGATGTTTACGTTGCCGGCTGCCCGCCTCGCCCCGACGCTTTCATGGAAGGCCTGCTGATGTTACGTGACCAGGTTGGCAAGGAAAAACGCCCATTGAGCTGGCACATCGGTCCGCAGGGAATTCAAAAGCCTACTCCGATTTCCATGCGGGAAAAGAAACACGATAAACGCAGCTCCATTATTCAGTTGCCTTCACCCGATAAACTTTAACAATCAGCAGCAAAATCAAATATGACCGAAGCAAAAACCATATTATTCAATGACATTGAAGCTAAATTTGGAGAAGACGTTTTTAAGGCTCAGGATGATGTGCGCGATGAAATGTTCACCATCTGGTCACCGGTAACCCAACTGCAGAAATTGTTGAGTTACCTGAAAAATGACATCAACAAACCTTTCCGTATGTTGGTCGACCTCACTGCTGTTGATATGCGCACTTATTCGTCAAATGGCAAAAAACCAACACATCCTTTTGAAATTATCTACCTGCTGCTTTCATATGAACGCAATGAATACATCCGGATCAAAGCCGGTTTGGAAGGTGATTACCCAAAGATACCAACCATCACAGACATCTGGCCGTCAGCCAACTGGTATGAACGTGAAGTGTACGACATGTTTGGCATTCAATTTCAAGGGCATCCTCACCTCACCCGCATACTGATGCCCAAAAGCTGGAAAGGACACCCACTGCGAAAAGAACATCCGGCGCGAGCTACAGAGATGGAGCCATTCTCGCTGCCTGAGGACAAGATGGAGAAAGAAGAAGACACGCTTCAGTTCAAGCCTGAAGAATGGGGCATGAAACGGCATAACGCCGATTCTGATTTTATGTTTCTGAACCTGGGACCACAGCATCCCGGAACGCACGGCGTGCTTCGACTGGTGTTGCAATTGAGTGGTGAAGAAATTATCGACATCGCGCCCGATATTGGTTTTCACCATCGTGGCGCGGAAAAAATGGGTGAACGGCAATCCTGGCACACCTATATTCCATACACCGACCGTGTTGACTATTTGAGCGGAGTGCTCAACAAC
>DATFMO010000008.1:0-6478 GCA_035266925.1 Sunxiuqinia sp.
TTCATAATGGCCACGCTTCACCTTTTTCAGATGTTGGTAAAGTACCACTTGGTTCGTGTGCCGCGCCAATGCTTCCGGTCCGGGAAAGAATCCGGTGTCCTGGTTCAAAAAGGTCGTCCAGAAGCGGGTATTGGCTTTGGGCCGTTGGTCAGCACTCAGCCAGGTGAATGTTGGAATATTTTTATTTCGATAGTTCAGCAATGTCTTGACAATCTTTTTGGTCGACACCAGCTCGGCTCCGAAACGTTTGCGCATCCCATTGATAAACGCGTCCCAGGTAAGGTTGCGCGCTGGGTTGTATACAAACAGCAGTTTGTGTTTCAATAATTTGGGTAGAATGGCGTTCCACTCCCAATTATTGTAATGCATGGTGAGTGCCAACACACTTTTCCCCTGGTCGAAATAATGGTCAACAAACTCAGGATTTTTTACCACCATGCGTTTCCGAAGTTGCTTTTCCGACATGGTTTTCAGCTTGAAAGACTCAACAAGTAAATCACAGAAATGGTGGAAATAGTTGCGCATGATGCGGTCCAGCTGTTTGTGTTCTTTCTGTGGAAATGAATTGGATAGGTTTTTCCATACCACCTTGCGACGGTATTTGACAACGTGAAAAACAAGCACAAACAACAGATCAGAAATTGCATACAACAACCAAAAAGGAAGCAGTGACAACAAAGTCACCAAGGCAAATCCGATGTAGTTGAGCAGCTTTCTCATGCGTTTGATTTTGGTAGCCGTTCAATTAATTCAACATCTTCAGAGCGTTTGTGTTTCCAACGCCGGTGAGACCACAACCAGTATTGTGGTGTTTCACGGATGATCTGCTCCATCGTGTCGATGTAAGTCAGCAAAATATCTTCGGGCTTTTCCTTGCCAGGTTCGGCAAACAATTCAATAAAATTCACCTCATATTTTCCACGCGCCAATTTTTTCGTGTGGTGAAAAAATACCGGCTGATTGGTCTTGTAAGCAATTTTCTCAGGACCACTAAAAAAGGGTGTTTCCTGGTTTAGAAAAATGGTCCAGAATTTTGAGGTTTGAAATGGCGTTTGGTCGGCAGCGAGCCATAAACAACCAGGACGGTCCGTCTTGTCAAACTGTATCGCTGAGCGCGCTGATTTATGCACCGGTACCGACATCCCGCCAAAGCGTTCACGCATGTCGAGGATGAACCGTTCCATTTCAATATTATTACGTACCGGGTTGTAAATCATCAATAATTGGTGACCGGATAAGCGCTGAAGACTGGCACTCCATTCCCAATTATTATAGTGCATCCCCAATAGGATAATACTTTTCTTCTGCTTGGAATAGTCATTGGTTTTTTCCAGCCCTTTGACTGTTAGTCGCTTGTCGAGCTCCTTTTCACTAATGCTGTGCAGTTTGATAGACTCCAGTCCCATGTCGCAAAGATGATGGTAGAACTTCCGGGCAATTTTGTCGATCTCGTCATCGCTTTTCTCAGGGAATGAGTTTTTCAGGTTTGTATAAACCACTTTTTTCCGGTAGCCAATTACATGAACCAGCAGGAAATACAAAAAGTCGGATATCAGGTAGATAACGCTAAAAGGCAGGTAAGAAAAGGCTTTTAAGAAGAGAACCATTAAGTTTCTGAAAATTTTCCCCATATCTGTTAAATATTCGGTTGGGGCAAAATTAAGATTTTTTCAAGAAGTTACAGATGGCAAAGTTTTGCATCGTGACATTCTTGACAGCATTCAGTTTTCAGGGCGGGCAATCATGATACCCAGGTATGATCTTTTGTGGTTGAGAAATTCGGCCAATGTCGGATCCGAAATCACGACATCGTTCGAAAGGGTGGAAGCATTCATCAGGTGCATGTGTCCGTTTTGTCGCACCAAAATGCCCACATGTGCAATGTCCAATCCTTTAATATTAGTCACGATTCCCACGATGTCGCCATCTTTGAGTTGCAGCTCCTTTGCGTCAATTTCATCTTTGGGCAGGTAAAAATAGTGACGTTCAGAGATTACTTTTTCCTGTTTGGCAATGGCAGGAACTAGTTCCGGGTTCGACATCAATACCGAATAACTATTGGGGTGAGTTGACATGAAATTTACCTGAATATCCAGCGGTTTCCCAAATTTTTCGGCAGGTTGGCTCACGATGCCTTTTTCCTGGTTGTTGTATATCCAGTCGCTGAAATAATGTAAACGGGACGGATAGCCGTTCCGTTTCCCATTTCGATAGCGAATCTTTTCCAACTCATTCGCATATTGTTGCAGGTTGCTTTGGGGATCTTTGATCGTTCGTGCCAGTGCCAAAGCTGTTTCTGTAAAAGTGGTGCAGTCCAGCTCTTTCAGGCTGATGGTCAGCGGTTCTTTGGGGCCATGCTCCAGCGTGTACGAAACGTAGGGCTCTCCCAGAAATTCTTTACCCACTTCCACCACCAATTTGCCAATAGGCTCGTCTTTTTGATGAGAAAACTTTTTCAATATCGAGTTGACCATCGCACTATCGGCTCGACCACAAAGTACATCATCCGGTTGGGATGAAGCAGCTTTCCGCGGCTTGCTTTGGCAGGCTCCGAGTAAGAATGTCATCAGGATTAAAAGGCTGGCCATTTTTTTCATGCCGATGAAATTACAAAAATTAAGTTCGATGGCAAGGTAGGGTACATCACTTTTTAAACGGATAAGGTGTGAAGAGAATAGAATAATGCTTAACTTTTTTCTTCGGTATTGAATCAGTGAAAGCTGAAAACCAAATTTGGAACTAACGTTTAGACCATTGACGAAGCACGAATTTAAACAATTGTTTGACCGACATTTTGATGCGATCCGGAACTACATCTATTATCGGTCTGGTGACGCAGAGCTTTCCACAGATATTGCGCAGGACGTGTTTTTGCGACTGTGGGAAAAGCAAACCGAATATCGTGAACGCGAAAATGTTGGCCTGCTTTATAAAATGGCTGCCGATGAATTTATCAGCCGGTATCGGCGACAACAAGTGGAACTGGGATATTTAAAAAGCCTATCGTTCAAATTACATGATGTGCCGCCCGATGAAGAGCTGCAATACAAAGAGCTTCAGCAAAAATATGAAGCAGCTCTCGCCGACTTGTCTGACAAGCAGCGGGTGGTTTTCCTGATGAGTCGTTCCGACGGCCTCAAATATCACGAGATTGCAGAACGGCTGGGAGTGAGCGTGAAAGCGGTGGAGAAACGTATGAAATATGCCCTGGACTTTTTAAAGTTGAAATTGGATGTACGATGAAACAAGAAGATAGAAATCATCAAAACGAAACAGGAAAGGAGCTTACCATGGAAAAGCTGCAAGAACAACTGGATATTCCTTTCAGTAAAAGTAAAGCTGATGTTTGGAAAGGTATAGAAGCCCGGGTGGATGCTGCTCCATTGGTGCGAAAAATCAATTTATCGGCAAGCCCGGTATTTCGGTTTGCAATGGCCGCGTCAATTGTTTTTGTGCTGGGAGTGGCAGGAGTGATACGCTTTTACTCAGTCACCCGGCAAGCATTTCCCGGACATCACCAGTTGGTTGATCTGCCGGATGGATCAACGGTGCACCTCAACGCAGCATCAAGTTTGAGCTATCATCCCTATTGGTGGCGTTTTTCGCGCGATGTATCTTTTGAGGGTGAAGGTTATTTTGAAGTGGAAAAAGGAAGTCGTTTTCAGGTGAATTCAGAACGTGGAACGACAACCGTGATGGGCACCAGTTTCGATATTTATTCGCGCGATGCGGAATACCGTGTGGCTTGCCTGACTGGCAAAGTTCGTGTAGCAGATCGTGCCAGCAAGGCCGAAGTAATTATAACACCCAACCAAAAAGCGATATTGACGGAACAGGGTACTTTTAATGTTCAGAAGAATGTTGACCTGACCAATGAAACAGCATGGGTGCACAAGAAGTTAATTTTTACGTCCAAACCGTTAAATCGGGTTTTCGAGGAAATTGAGCGACAATATGGCGTAAAAATATTGGGCAAAGAAAAATATAAACGCAATTATACCGGAAATTTTGATCGCGATCTGGGAGCCGACGAAGTTTTGGGTTTTGTTTGCAAGACAATGGGTATTAAATTTGAACAAAAAAGCACCAACGTCTATCAACTAAGAAACTAAGTCATTGAGCCTGAAGAAAATTCTCATTTGCCTTTTAATGGTGGTTTCAAGCATATTGGTTCGCGCCCAACAGCTTGAAATTACCTGCCAGGAACAACCCCTGAACCGGCTGCTTATTGAGCTTCGGGATCAGTACCAGCTCAAGTTGTCGTTTGACGATGATTTTCTGAGTCAATATAGAGTAACAGTTTCACAAGCCTTTCCTTCTCCTGAAAAAGCATTCGATTTTTTGTTGAAAGATTTACCGGTTACCTATGAAAAAACAGGTGACCTTTTTCTTTTTTTCAGAAAGGAAATTCCGAAGTATACGACTCGAAATTATTTATTGAGCGGGCGTATTGCCGATATTTCGAGTTTTGAATCGCTGCCATATACGCATCTTCTGATTAATGGCTCAGGTCTTGTTTCAGACCAAAATGGGAATTTCTCATTTGTCAGTCAGAACGATAGCCTCTTTCATTTGAAGGCATTGTATTTGGGCTACTACGAGTTGGATACCGTTTTGGCACCGGGAACAAATAGACTTTTATTGTTAGCTCCTTCCAATTATAAAATTGCCGAAGTTGAGGTGAAAGGTTTGCGTGTGGTGAAATCGCTTCAGGTGGGCAACCAGCCTGCCGTATTGCGTCTGAATCACCAGGTGGCGCATTACTTGCCGGGCAACGGCGACAATTCAGTGTTCAATCTGTTGCGGCTACAGCCGGGAGTTTTGGCAGCAGGGGAACAGTCAAACGATTTGGTCATTTGGGGAAGCTACGAAGGGCAAACGCAGGTGTTGTTTGATGGATTCACCTTATTCGGTATGAAAAACTTCAACGACCAAATTAGTGCCGTCAACCCGTTTATGGCGAAAGATATCCAGGTACTGAAAGGTGCATACGGTGCTGATCATGGGGGACGTGTTGGTGGATTGGTGAATATTACCGGTGTTGATGGTGATGTGAATGATACCCGGCTGAATCTAAGCATCAACAACATGACGCTGAATAGCATGTTGAGCATCCCGGTTACGCATCGATCAGCCTTGGTGCTGGCTTTTCGACAGACCTATTATGAGTTGTCTGATAGCCAGCAATTGGCTTTTAAAACGGGACGCGGCAATAACCCGGGCACCATGGGACGGACGCTTTATCCGGAATACAATTTTCGGGATTTTAACCTGAAATATTCAGGGACTAACAAAGCGGGAGATCGCTACAGCATCAGTACGTTGATGGGAGAAGACCAGTTTACCAACTCGTTAAACACTGCTGATAACCGGATGCAGGTCATTTATGAAGATCATGAGCACAACAAGCAATACGGAGCCTCGGCCTTTTACCAAAAAAAATGGCGGAATGGTAACTGGACAAAATTGGCTGTCGCTTATTCGTTATTGGATCGTGAGGTGCGAAACGTTCGGCAGATTGGGCGTATGCAAACCTCGACTGGCGGCATGGGACAGGGCCCCGGAGGCTCAGGTGGAAACGGGCAGGGCGGCTACGAGACGGTATCCAGTGAAGACTTGTTAAAACTCAACAAAGTTTCTGAACGTTCCGTTGTGTTGACGCATCATATTCCGCTGGCTGAAAAAAACCAATTGGATATTGGTGGTAGTTTCATTTTTAATGAAATCAGTTTTCAGGAGGATTCTTTTGAGCTGAGTCAAGTCGACCAGCACCTTGATGGATCGCGCCTGAATGGTTTCGTGCAAGATGCTATTTCAATCGCTCCTCGAGCTGAAGTGAAATTGGGGCTTCGCGGAAATTATTCATTCAACCTTCAGAGATTTTTCCTGGAACCACGCTTTTCCGCCAGTATTGAAATTGATGATGAATTTAAAATTAACCTGGCGGCTGGACGGCATAATCAGTTTATTTCCCGAAGTTCGTTAATTGCTCCTGATGGTAATTACCATTATTTATGGACTGTTTGCGATGGGCAGTCAATCCCGGTATTGGAAGCGACACATCTGGTGGCTGGAATCACCTACAACAAAAACAATTTCACGTTAAGTGTCGAAGGTTTTGATAAAAACATTGACGGATTGACCCGGTATGTGGACAATTTGCGGGTACAGGATTTATATCGTGGTGACAGTAAATCCAGAGGACTGGATGTTTTTGTCAAGAAGGACTACAAAGGGCACTCGGTCTGGATCAGCTATACGTTGAGCGAAACCCTTGAGCGATTTGATTATTTTCTGCGGCCTGTTTATCGCCGGGCATTGCAAGATCAACGTCACGAACTGAAAGCTGCGCTGTTGCTCAATTTTAATCCAATTCATTTTTCGGCCAACTATGTATATGGTTCCGGCTTCCCGGATCCGAGGCTGAGTGTTGATGGCGAATCTGAGCGTGATTACAATCGTCTGGATGTAGCTGGTA
>DATFMO010000009.1:0-3097 GCA_035266925.1 Sunxiuqinia sp.
TATTATTCAAAACGAAACGGGGCACGTTATGATGATTATCACCGGTTGGATCTGTCGCTGACCGTGGAAGGGAAAAACAAGAACCACCATGCCTGGAGTGGGGAGTGGGTTTTTTCAATCTACAATGCGTATAACCGGAAAAACACCTGGGCACTGAACTTTGTGCAGGATTCGGAGAATCCAAATGTGACATATGCTGAAAAGACATACTTGTTTCCAATTATTCCGGCAGTGACCTACAACTTCAAATTTTAAACATGATGAAAGCAAAAAGATTCGATCCATATTTTGTTTTACTCCTGCTGCTTTTTTCGTGTACTGAACGAGTGGATTTTCAATTGAATGAACCGGGGAAACCTCATCTAGTGGTTTATTCTGAAATTACAAGTGATATCAGACAGCATGAAGTCCGCCTGAGCAAATCAGCTCCCTATTTCTACAATCAACCAACGAAAGGAGTCTCAGGTGCCGTGGTTACGATTGACGATGGTGTGCAAACGATTACCCTGAAAGAAGATCCGGGTCGTCCGGGTGTTTACTTGACACCTTTCGATTATTACGGAGTGGTTGGCCGGAAATACCGGCTCGACATTTCGAATGTGGACATCAACAATGATGGAAATATGGAGACCTATTGGGCGGAGACTACAATGAAATCTTCGCCGCCCATAAAAGCGATATCTGTGGTTCGAAATAATCAGTGGAAAGGCTGGGATGTATTAATTTATAGTGAAGATCCGGCGAATACAGAAGATTATTACCTCTTCAAAATTTATAAAAACCACGTGTTGTATACCGATACGATCAGTGAATATTGGACTACTGATGATCGTTTTTTTAACGGGCAAAAGATCAATGGTCCTTTGGTGCAACACTTTGACGAAGAAAAAGGTGAGGCGGTTCACAAAGGAGATACCGTTGTCCTTGAAATGGATGCCATCACCAAAGCGTATTTCGATTACATCAATGAGGTACAGACGGAGATCCGTGAAAAGGTTCCATTATTTAGCGGACCATCAGCGAACGCAAAAGGCAACATCAGCAATGGCGCACTCGGCTTTTTTGCCGTTATGGATGTGAAACGTGCATCGGTGGTGTATGGCGGCGAATAGCCAGATAATACGCCTGTTTTCATGCCAATGAAGATGTAATCATTCTTCTCGATAATCGAATTCAATAAATTTCTACTTTACAAAAACATATGTGCATTACTGCTTTGTATGTACTTCTGTTATTAATACCATTGATCTGAAAACCTGAATTCTACATTTGTTGGAGTGATGTTATTGAAATAATGTTCATCTGCTTCAACTTTTCATAAAAAATTAATGTTGAGCAAAAATTTTATCCTCTTTTAATCGTTAACATTGTAACGCTTAAGAGAAAATTCTTGCCTGGTATTTCGCCACAATAAGATCAGTGCAAGCAATCATTTGGAAAGATAAAATTAATTGATGTTAAGGAAAATCCATTTCTTATTGGCTCTTTTTACCGGTATTTCTGGAGTGGCTCGTGCATTGCCGGATGATGACGGAAAGGTTAATCGCATGATGATTAGCGGTCACATTGTTGATGCCAAAACGGGGGAAGATTTGATTGGGGCAAGTATGCTAATCAAGGAGCTCGGGGTAGGTACCGTGAGCAATAACTACGGATTCTATTCATTGGCGGTGAAGCCGGGAAAATATACAGTTGAATGCCGTTACATTGGGTATGAAAATTTGAAGCTGAAAGTTGATCTGACTTCCAGCAAGCGAATTGAAATTGCGCTGGAACCGGTTTCGGCGGAGATTGGAGAAGTTAAGGTTATTGACGAGCGACAGGATGAAAATCTTTCGCGCGCAGAAATGGGAGTGGATGAGCTTCAGGGAAAAACAGTCAAAGCCATTCCCGCCTTGTTGGGTGAAGTGGACCTGATTAAAGCGATCCAGCTGCTACCCGGGGTTCATTCTACTTCGGAGGGAGGATCGGGGTTCAGCGTTCGGGGAGGTAGCCCGGATCAAAACCTGATTTTGCTGGATGAAGCGCCCGTTTACAATGCCTCTCACTTAATGGGCTTTTTCTCGGTCTTTAACAACGATGCCATCAAGGATTTGAAATTGTACAAGGGATACGTTCCAGCCCGATATGGTGGACGGCTTGCTTCCTTATTGGATGTCAGGATGAAGGATGGCAACTCTAAAAGGATAGCGGGGCGTGGCGGAATTGGTACCATTTCCAGCCGGTTGACCCTGGGAGGGCCTATCAAGAAAGGCCGGACCACTTTCCTTATTTCGGGACGAAGAACCTATCTGGATGCGTTTTTGCCCTTTTCGTCGAATGAAGATGTAAAGAACAGCCGCCTTTATTTTTACGATTCCAGTATGAAATTGGCGCACCGGTTTAATGAAAATAATCGTCTCTTCATCAGCGGCTACCTTGGGCGTGACCGGATGAAAAGTCGATTTTTCAGGATGGGCTTTGGTAACCAGACGTTTACTATGCGATGGAACCATATTTTCAACCCCAGGTTATTTATGAATATGACTGGTTTGTGGAGCCGCTACGATTATCAGCTGGGAACGCCGGAAGACAGAGCCCTGTCATGGATGTGGAAATCAAATCTTGGTGATGTTGGATTCAAAGCTGATTTCTCCTATTTCATCACACCAAAAAATTCCCTGAAATTTGGTGTACAAAGCTTTTTTCATCGTTTTAACCCTGGAATCGCCAGGGGAGTTGGTGATCAGACAAATACCAGCAATTACAAGGTTGATAAAAAGTATGCATTTGAGCATGCTGTTTACGTATCGCATCAAAGTCATATTGGTAAGAAGCTGACACTAAAATATGGATTGAGGGTCACGCTGTTCCAAAATGTTGGTCCGGGGACTGTCTATTCCTACGATAAAAATTATGTAGTCACTGATTCGACCTATCATCATTGGGGGCATATTTACAACTACTATCTGGGTTTTGAACCGCGGCTGGGCATCAGTTACAAGATGAACAAGTTCTGGTCCATTAAAGGCAATTGCAATCGTTCCGGGCAAACCATTCAACAGGCCTCCAACACGGCTGCTGGTAGTCCTTTGGATATTTGGTTTCCGGCGAGCCC
>DATFMO010000010.1:0-6354 GCA_035266925.1 Sunxiuqinia sp.
AGGACGCTTGCTTTAATTTTTTAGTGTTGCGCATGTTACCAGCTACCACCGGCACCGCCGCCGCCAAAACTTCCGCCGCCGAAGCCTCCAAAGCCGCCGCCACCACCGCCGAAGCTTCCGCCTCCGCTGTTGAAGTTGCCCCAGGAACCTCCACGACTACCGGAGCCCATCATGCCACCCATTATTAACCAGAAGGGTAGGCTGCTTCCACCTGAATAATATTTTCTCCGTCCTCTAAAAATTGGGATGATCACAAAAAACAAGATCAATAAAAAGATGATAATTCCCAAGCCACCTCCTTTTCCGGAACTAACTTTTTCGTGGTATTCCTTCGGGGTGAACTCACGACTAGCCAGGCCCATGATTACTTTTACACCGTTTTGCAGACCGCCATAAACGTCTCTTTTTTTAAATCGGGGAATCATCTCATGATCGACAATATCGCGGTTGGCGATCGCATCAGGAATAACACCCTCTAAACCATAACCCACGGCCACAAATACTTGTCCGCGTGACTCGGCAGTTTTCGGTTTGAAAATGACGACAACACCATTGTTTTTCCCTTTTTGACCGATTCCCCATTTCTCTCCTAAACGAAAAGCAAAATCTGAAATATCGTATCCATCCAGTTTGGGCACAGTTACCACCGCAATCTGGGTACTGGTTTGACGCGCAAACTGATCCAATTCCTGTTCTAATTGTTGTTCCTGCCCTTTCGAAAGTACATTGGCCATATCGTTGACCAATCGTGGTGGATTGGGCCGTTCAGGAATGTCTTGTGCAAAACTTGAAATAGATATAAAAAATGCAAGTATGAACGATATTTTTTTCAACATAGCGGATTATTTTTTGCCAAATGAAATTTCATCCGACAATTCGTTAACATCGTCTGACTGATATGGAAAGTGAGTCTTCAGTTGCTCACCAGCCATTAAAATACCCTCTGCGAGTCCATCGGCAAACTGCCCTTCCTTGAACCGCGAAAGCATATGTTCTTTGATATTCTCCCAAAAATCTTCGGGCACTTTGGCATTGATTCCGCCATCGCCCAAAATGGCGAATTTGCGGTCGGTTAGGGCCAGGTAAAACAGCACGCTATTCCGAAGTTCGGTTTTGTGCATCTTCAGCTTTTCAAACCAATAAGCAGCACAATCCAGTACATCATGGGAACATTTTCCCTCCACATGCACCCGGATCTCGCCGGAGGTATTCAACTCGGCTGTTTTAATAGCATCGGTTATTTTCGTTTTTTCTTCTTCAGTAAAGAAACTTTGTACTGACATACGATTTCGTTTTTATTAAAACTTAACTTCGGGTGCTTTTTCAGCTCCTTTGTCGGCTTTGAAGTATTCTCGCTTTTCAAACCCAAAAATCTTTGCCACTAAATTCTTGGGGAATTTTCGAATGTACGTATTGTATTCCTGAGTTGCCTGGTTGAATTTTCTTCGTTCAACAGCAATCCGGTTTTCTGTTCCTTCCAGTTGCGCCTGTAAATCCAGAAAATTTTGGTTCGCCTTCAAATCCGGGTAACGTTCCACAACAACCATCAATCTGCTCAACGCCGAAGATAATTGATCTTGAGCAGCTTGAAATTTCTGAATCGATTGTTGATTAAGTTTACTAGGATCAACATTTACAGACGTAGCCTTCGATCTTGCTTCAGTTACCGCCTCCAGTGTCTCTTTCTCATGCGAAGCATAACCTTTTACAGTATTTACTAAGTTGGGAATTAAATCAGCGCGTCGTTGATAAACATTTTCAACTTGCGACCATTGAGCAGTTACTGCTTCCTCTTTACTAACCATCGTATTGTAACCACAGCTTGATAAAAGTACACTCAAAAAAATTGCTGAAATAAACAACCAAGATTTTCTCATCATATTAATTTATTTATTTGTTTCACAAAGATGACAAACCCCCGGCGAATTCTCTTTTTCTTATCGGGGAATGGAGCGAAATCATCGCTGGATGAAGGGACTCAAAAGGTGAACCAAATCTCCCAGATAGCTTAAAATACAAAATAATGTGCGCATAAAAAAACATCAACGACTACTCAATCAAGCCACATAGCACTGTCTTTCAAACAAATGACTCCCTGGCAAATTCATTTCGGAACCAAATAAAAAAAGGAATTTCATATTCTTCTTCTCACCAACCGAATTATGCCATTTTGACAAATAAAACAGAAATTTCAATCCAACAATCACCTAAACAAAAGCATCCCGGATTTTGTCTTACTATGCGGATAACATATTGTCTGCATATTCAAAATGAAATCAACTAAAACCTGGCTCTTTTCATGTCAAACCTTACCGATCAACGATTAAAATTCAATTGATAAAACAACGACTATGATTAAAAACACGAACGACGGAACCAACCACGATCCTTATCTCAGACTCGATATTAACTACGGTAATTGCTACGATCTCCCTGAATTTTCAACTGGGCCACGCGGCAGTGACGAAGTCAAACATAAGGCCATAAAAGAAGCCGGATACAGCGGTGTTCAGGACGGAGATCCAAAACTGTGCAAGGAACTAGGGCTTGAAATGACTGCCCATGCGCGCATCAACAAAATTGGTGAACTGGACGACCTGCTTCCTAAATGGAAGAACGGCAATTACAATTGTGCCACACTCCACGTTGGTTGGGGAATGGAAAGCGACCAGGAAATTGACCAGCTGGTGCAATACGTTATCGATTGTTCGGAAAAGTACAATTTCCCCATTTACATTGAAACGCACCGCTCAACCATTACACAAGACATGCAGCGCACTGTGGAAATGATCAAACGCTTTCCTGAAGTTCGTTTCAACGGCGATTTTTCACACTGGTACACGGGTCAGGAAATGGTTTACGGCGGCCCCGAAACCAAATGGGATTTCATTGCTCCTGTGTTCGACCGCGTTCGGTTTATGCACGCCCGGATTGGAAACCCCGGAAGTATTCAAGTGAATATTGACGATGGAAAAAACCAGGTTTATGTCGATCATTTTCGAGAAATGTGGATCCGTGCATTTATCGGCTTTCTGAAATCGGCTCAACCAGGTGACTACCTGTGTTTCACCGTTGAACTATTGCAATCTGAAATTTTTTATGCCCACTTGATTGAAAATGAAAAAGGTGAAAAAGTTGAAGAAAGTGACCGCTGGGAACAAGCATTGCTATACACAGAGATTGCCAAAGAATGCTGGGAAGAAGCGAAGAAAAGAGTTGGTTAATTGGAGATGAAGATTTTAACCAAATAAATTAAAATGAGTATCCGTATGCATACCTAAAAGCAGAATGAAGCATTGAAAATCAATTCGTTTGCCCCAAGCCCTGAAGGGAGCGAATTGATTTTCCCTGCTCCCTTTAGTGCCGGGGCAAACAGGGAGAATCCCAGTCTGACGCCTGGCAGGAATTTGCGAATTAGGTAAAAATGCGGATAACCATTTAAATTAAATAGCGTCATTGCGAGGAAGAATGACGAAGCAATCCTCTGAGAAACAGATTGCTTCGCTATGCTCGCAATGACGCATTTTTTATTTCCTCCTCTACTCTCTTTTCCTGTTGTAAAATATCCCGATACCCAGACGAATATCACTTTTTATATGACTTGATTCCCGCAACTTTGTTAAAACACAGTTTTCAACATCACAAACCAAAAATTGGGATCATGACACGGGAAGAATTTCAAGCAGCAATCACAGCAGGTATTCCAACAAAATTGCCGGCTCGCAATGCATACCAACCGGAAATCAACCATGCCCCAAAACGAAAAAACATACTCACGCAGGACGAAAAGAAGCAGGCCTTGAAAAATGCCCTGCGGTACTTCCGAAAAGAGCAACATGCAATTCTTGCACCTGAGTTTTTAGAGGAATTGGAAACTTACGGAAGAATTTACATGTACCGATTGCGACCAGGTTATGAAATGAAAGCCCGGCCAATCAGTGACTATCCGGCCAAATCGAAACAAGCAGCCAGCGTCATGCTCATGATCCAGAACAACCTGGATTATGCAGTGGCTCAGCACCCTCACGAGCTGATCACTTATGGGGGCAATGGAGCCGTTTTTCAGAACTGGGCGCAATACCGGCTGTGCATGAAATACTTGTCGGAGATGACCGATGAACAAACGTTGGTGCTTTATTCCGGCCATCCAATGGGATTGTTTCCATCGCATCCTGATGCACCGCGCGTGGTCATCACCAATGGCATGGTAATTCCTAATTATTCGAGCCGGGACGATTATGAGCGTATGAACGCCATGGGAGTTAGCCAGTACGGACAAATGACTGCCGGTTCGTTCATGTATATCGGTCCGCAGGGGATTGTACACGGAACGACCATCACGGTGATGAATGCTGCCCGAATGCTTGGTGCCAAAGACATGGCCGGGATTATATTTGTCTCTTCCGGGCTGGGAGGAATGTCAGGCGCGCAACCCAAAGCCGCCAAAATTGCTGGTATGATCAGTGTGGTAGCCGAAGTCAATCCGAAAGCTATCAAAACCCGCCAAGATCAGGGTTGGGTAGATGAAGTTTACGAAGATCTTGACCAAATAATCGCCCGCCTTAAAAATGCGAAAGCAAACCGTGAAGCTGTTTCCATTGCCTATCATGGTAATGTGGTTGATTTGTGGGAGAAACTAGCGACAGAAAATATCCCGATCGATTTGGGTTCCGACCAAACATCCCTGCACAATCCATTTGCAGGTGGCTATTATCCTGCGGGGATTAGTTTTGAAGCCGCCAATCAAATGATGGCAGAAAACCCCATTCAGTTTAAAGAAGAAATATACAAGAGCCTGCGTCAGCAGGTCATTGCCATTAATCAATTAACCGCTCGCGGCATGTATTTCTGGGACTATGGCAATGCCTTTTTGCTTGAGGCTGGCCGCGCTGGCTCTGATGTTTTTGCTCAAAGCAAGAAATTCCGCTATCCTTCATACGTGCAGGACATCATGGGGCCTCTATTCTTCGATTATGGCTTTGGCCCATTCCGTTGGGTTTGTACTTCCGGGAAGCCGGAGGATTTGGCGCAAACTGATCAAATTGCAGCTTCTGTTTTAAAAGAGATTCGCCAAATAGCTGCACCGGAAATTCAGTCACAGTTAGATGACAATATTCACTGGATTGAAGAGGCTGGCCAAAATAAACTGGTCGTTGGTTCTCAAGCTCGAATTTTATATGCCAACGCGGAAGGACGCATCAAAATTGCCTTGGCATTCAACAAAGCCATCCGTGAGGGAATTTTCTCAGAGCCAATTGTTTTGGGACGTGATCACCACGATGTTTCAGGCACTGATTCTCCCTATCGGGAAACGTCAAATATTTATGATGGATCATCCTTCACCGCTGACATGGCCATTCAAAATGTAATTGGCGATTCGTTCCGCGGAGCCAGCTGGGTTTCCATTCACAACGGTGGAGGCGTTGGCTGGGGGGAATCGATTAATGGTGGATTTGGGTTGGTTATTGACGGAACAGATGAAGCTGACCGACGTTTAAAGATGATGCTTCATTGGGACGTAAATAATGGAATTGCACGGAGAAACTGGGCCGGTAATAAACGAGCTGTGTTTGCCATTAAAAAAGCGATGCAGAGCAATGCAAATTTACGAGTGACTATTCCGAATGCAGCCAATGATGAACTGATCGATCAACTTTTTTGATCCAATTCAGGCTTGTATCGTTTTAAGGAGAAGGTAAAAGTACTCCCCTCCCCTTTTTTCGATTCAACGACAATTTCACCGCCATTCATTTCAACAAACTCTTTGCAAAGAATTAATCCCAAGCCAGATCCCTTTTCATTGTTGGTTCCATAAGTCGAGATGCTATCATTCTGTTCAAATAATTTGGGGATATCCTCTTCGGCTATGCCAACACCCGTATCTTTCACCTGAACCTTGTAAAACCCATCAACCTGCAACATATCCAATTCAACTTTACCCTTTTCCGGAGTAAATTTCAGGGCATTCGAGATCAGGTTGCGCACAATCAGATCAACCATATTATGATCGGCATAAACAAAGACATCATCTTTGATTTTTGATTTTAGCTCGACCCCTTTACTCTCAGCAATGCGGGAATTTAAGATCTGGTTATTTTTAATGACCGTATTCAACTTCAATTTTTCAGGTTTAAACTGAACGATTTGTTGTTGACTTTTCGCCCAAAGCAACAGGTTGTCCAGCAAAAAGTAGGTACTTTCCGCTTCGTCACGCAACTCTTCCAGAATTTGACGCCGTAATTCATCGGTAAACATTTCCGGGAAGTCAGCCAGCTGGCTAACCACATCCTTGAAGGCCCCTATTGGGTTCCGAAGGTCGTGCCCAATGATAGATAGAAACTTATCTTTGGTTTG
>DATFMO010000011.1:0-2454 GCA_035266925.1 Sunxiuqinia sp.
TGACTTTGTGGTTCAATTTTTTTGATTACAATATTCTAACTTTTAAAAACCACAATAGACACATAGACCATATCGAAAGATGATTACACAAGAAAAATAAACATTTATACTGATATTTAATAATCAAGAGAATAACCTAATAAGTCCTATGTGACTTTGTGGTTCACTGATAAAAAATGAAATTTATTATCGACGATAAAATACCGTACATCAAAGGGGCGCTGGAACCATTCGGAGAAGTTGTCTATTTGCCTGGTGCAATTACCACAGCAGATGTGGTGAAAGATGCTGACGCCCTAATTACCCGAACCAGAACCGCTTGTAACAAAGAGTTGCTCGAAGGTTCTTCGGTAAAATTTATAGCAACAGCAACCATTGGTTTTGACCATATTGACACCGACTATTGCCAACAAGCAGGTATCGAATGGACCAATGCTCCAGGCTGCAATAGCAAGTCGGTTGAGCAATACATGGCCTCTGCCCTTTTTGTTTTAGCTGAAAAGAAAGGCTTCGAACTGAAAGGCAAAACCATCGGCATTGTTGGGGTTGGACAGGTTGGCTCAAAAGTGGCCAATGTCTGTGAATTGTTGGGCATGCGTGTCCTCCTGAATGATCCCCCGCGCGAACGATTTGAGACCCCAAAGTCCCGGGGGAACCAATTTGTTAGCCTTCAGCAAATCATGGAAGAATCAGATATTATTACCTTTCACGTTCCATTGAATATGAAAGGCAAAGATGCCACCTACCACATGGCGAACGATGATTTTTATGCAGCCCTAAAACGCAAACCCATCGAGTTCAATACCTGCCGCGGTGAAGTGACGGAAACCGAAGCAACCAAAGCAGCCATCAAAAACGGGCAAGTTTCAGGCTTAGTGATTGATTGCTGGGAACACGAGCCCAACATTGACTTGAAACTTTTGGAGCAAGTTGACCTGGCGACGCCGCACATTGCGGGCTATTCCAAAGACGGCAAAGCCAACGGAACAACGATGAGTGTTCAGGCAATCAGTCGACATTTTAAATTGGGCATTGACGATTGGCAACCAACCGGAGTCGATTTACCAGAACAAACCACCATTCAACTTGATGGAGAAGGTTTGTCGGAAGAAGAAATTATCAAACATGCGGTGTTATTTACGTATGATATCCGGGAAGATGATCGAACAATTCGGAAAAGCCCGGAAACGTTTGAAAAACAACGAGGCAATTACCCAGTACGGCGTGAATATCCTGTTTTCAGCATTGAAGCAAAAAATATTGACCATACCGTTCTAACTAAATTAAAAACACTCGGATTTAAACTAGTGAACTAACTTTTAATTCATTTTAAATAAACAATAACAAATAAAAAACGCAATGGCAAATTTAGCAGACATCGGTTTGATCGGGTTAGCTGTAATGGGCGAAAACCTGGTTTTAAACATGGAAAGTAAAGGCTATACGGTAGCCGTATATAACCGTACCGTTGAAAAAGTTGACAAATTCGTTAACGGACGTGGTGCCGGCAAAAACTTCATTGGCGCGCATTCAGTTGAAGACCTTTGTGCTTCATTGAAGAAGCCTCGCAAAGTGATGATGCTGGTAAAAGCTGGTCAACCAGTTGACGATTTCATCGAAAAAATCATTCCTCACCTCGAAGAAGGCGATATCATCATTGATGGTGGTAACTCGCATTTCCCGGATACGATTCGTCGTACAAAATATATTGAAAGTAAAGGACTTCGTTACATCGGAACTGGTGTTTCCGGTGGTGAAGAAGGTGCTTTGAAAGGCCCATCGATGATGCCTGGCGGTTCTCCTTCTGCATGGCCGCATGTCAAAGATATTTTTCAATCGGTTGCCGCCAAAGTTGAAGATGGTTCGCCATGCTGCGACTGGGTTGGTGAAGATGGGGCCGGCCACTTCGTGAAAATGGTCCACAACGGAATCGAGTATGGTGATATGCAGATCATCTGCGAAGCTTATCAATTGATGAAAGAATTGCTGGGCATGGACGCTGATGAAATGCACGAAGTATTCAAAGATTGGAATGAAGGTGACCTGGATTCTTACCTGATTGAAATTACCCGCGACATTCTGGGATACAAAGAAGATGGTGAGCCATTGGTCGAAAAAATCCTCGACACTGCCGGACAAAAAGGTACCGGGAAATGGACCGGAATTTCTGCCCTGGACTTGGGCATTCCATTGACACTGATTGGCGAATCTGTATTTGCCCGTTGCTTGTCGGCTCAAAAAGACCTGCGTGTTGAAGCCTCCAAAGTAATCAGCGGACCTGCTGAAAAATTTGATGGTGACAAAGCCCAGATGATCAATGACCTGAAAGATGCACTGTTCGGAGCGAAAATCATTTCTTATGCGCAAGGGTACAACCTGATGATGGAAGCTGCCAAAGAACACGGCTGGAACCTCAATTATGGTGGTATTGCACTTATGTGGCGTGGTGGGTGC
>DATFMO010000012.1:0-16467 GCA_035266925.1 Sunxiuqinia sp.
AACGCATCCGTCTGTCGTTCAACTCGTTCAATTTCAGTTCGGAATGACGTCTGTGCAATAAATGCCTTTTTAATTGGTGTCCATTGACTCTCGGGTAAATGAAATTTAAACAGGGTGTATATTTGAAACAGGTCAGTACGCTGGTCAGAAATAAAAGCTGCCAATGTATTTGAACTAAGCAAAAAATTCTTAGCTATTCGTTGAATCAGTTGGCGAATTTTCGGATCGCGAGAGCGATCTTCAAAATGAATAGCAACCAGCATATCATCGAGCTCATTAAAATCTTTTTCGAACGTTTTTTTGAATCGTTCGTCATAGCCAACTTTAAAATCTTGATAAAACTTTTGTTCCAACGTCGAATCCGTACCTTTCCTTGACTTTGAAATCAAAAACTGAAGCAAGCTTTTTGAATCAGCCACTGCTACTTCTTGCTTTAGCCGCTCAAATACAGCGTGCATAAAATCACCTGACGAATTTCCACCATCCCCTGCGGCAAGCGCCTCAATCAATAGTTTAAGGATAAACTTTTTCTCACTCAAGCGAGCCGACGCATTATATTCAAGCTGTTGCCGGACCTCGCCAATCAATTTTGAAAGCAAAGCAAATTCATCCGGGAAAAAATGCGAGAAATAGTCTTCCAACTCACTAATTTCATCATTATCAATCAACTGATATATTCTTCTGACAAGATTTTCGGAATCATCTGAATTCATCAATGGGAAAACTAAAAAGTTGTCTCGCTGCCGGATTAAATCCATGAAAAGAACTTGAACATCCTGTTGTGCCAGTTCCAAATAGGAACCAGGTAACTGGCCAGTTCCTAAAAAGTATCCAACGATTTTTCGGCTGTAAATCATCGAATATTCTTCCGGAGAGGATTCTTTTGGTGTTCTGATATCTGCACCTTCCTGATTTGCTAGTTGATTTTCCAACAAGGACTTTGAGATCGCCGAAATTTCAGGATATTCCTGTTCATCATCGATGAATGAGCGAATCCTTTTAAAATCAAGATTTTTTTGTTTTTGGACAAAGTGCTTCAGTGATTCTGACGACTTGATTTTTGAGCCCTCGACTCCGGATGAATAAATAAGAAACAGCACCAATTCCTCTTGATCAAACGATCGGATTCTGGATTCATTCAAGAACAAAATCGTTTTAATAATAGCCTGCCTGGTAGTCAGTTTCAAATTAGAAGTAGTAGTTTTTGCCATTCTCCATGTTACTTCAGAGCTGAACGACTTGATCAATTCAAACAGCTCTGTTCCTTTTCGTGACTCAAACAATTCAAGAATAAGTTTGCTGCCCTGCTCGTTCAATTGATCAACAAGTTGATCCCTTTTCGATTTGATGGCAATGGCTTCAATAATTTGCGTTTTCAAAAACCGGCGATCAATCGATTTAAAATCTGCTGCATTTAATCGCTGAATAATTTGGTCAATGTCTAATCTGACTGGCGTTTTTTTTGCCAATGTTGTGTCTCTTTCAGGCTGCAGAATATCCAACGTTTCTGCAATTAATTGTGGAATTTCATCCGATCCGATGTAAGCTATTTTTTCAAAAGAAATGGATCGCCCCGCGACTCCATGAGCATTGATCATTTCCCTTAAAACAAATGTGATAAAGTCCCGCCTGTTAAAAGCCGGGCCTCTTTGATTCAACAAATAGATGAGGATGAAACTATTGAGTGACTGATCAATTTCCGCACCACCGAACGAATTGGAATTTGACTCTTTAAGCCTGGCAAGAAAAATTTTCCTGAAATCTAAAATCCACTTGCTTTCTACCGGAACGATGGACGATAGAATCAGGTCGAATGAACTGGTTTTCAAATCCTTTACAAGATTCTTGATTGACGAACTATCTCGTCGGTGCTTATAGAGAAGTTCCAACAGACCAGTCTTATTTTTCGCCAAAACATCAGAAAGCAATGCTTCAATAGAATGAGCTTTCCCATTTTTTGCAGTGTCCTTTTTGTTATCTAAAAGCAATTCAATGGCATCGACCAAGTCATCAGCCGGACGTTGACTAATCGATTCAATATTTTGCGCTACATCAACCTTATTTTCAGACTTGCTTTTGTGTTTTTCCAGTGACCCGGAATCCTGTTCCCTGATCGTTTTTTGTTTGACGCTTTTTGCTTTTGGCAATTGCAAAAGTGTATCATTCAGGATGAAAAGCACATCTTTATTTCCGGTAGAATGATTAATGGATTTGCTCAACAAGGGAAGTTCCAGATTGTAAGTAGCTAGAAGATCATTGAGAATGCTTGATGCAAATCTCCGGCGATTAAAAGCCTGGCTGGTTTCATTTAGCAGGTAGCTCAAAGACAAATAATTAATCATTTGTGTGAATTCGGCATCACTGACATGATTGAGTCCTTGTTCCCTCTTGGCATAAATCATGATTTGCCGAAAATCGTTGATCCATACGTTGTTCACCGGATCTAACGATTGCATAACCCTGTCAATGGTCTTCGGCTTCAACGAGTAGGTAATCCGCTTGATAACAGAATCGTACCCCCTGTATTTTTTGAATAATCCGAGCGTTTCCTTGTCGTTTTCCCGGATGGCATCAACAATCCAATCATCAATGGTTGCTGATCCTTCCAGTGTAAGCGGGAAATAGCCTCTTGTCAGAAACAATTCCAACGCACTTAAAAAGTATTTTTTCGAATCTCGTGGCGCAACATTTGTATTGTTATCCAAAGGAAGTCCTGTTCTTGCGTTCAATAGAGGGAAGAGCGCTTTCTCCAAAGACTCACGAATTCTTTTTGGCAAATAAGCAGAAAGTTCTTTGGCGTCAATATTCCCGATGTCAATTTCCAATTTTGACAACTCAATCTGCACGCCATCAGGTATTTTATTGGAAATCGCTTTTTCAAGTTCCGGGAGAATGTGTGATTCAAAAATAGACTCAATCAAAATATTGCATCTTGATGCAGATACTTTGCTCTGGTATTTGAAATTAAATTCAGAGCGATGAATGGTATTTTGATTGGGTATCACGACTCGCTTTGTTTTAATTCATTAATCGTTCGATACAGTTCGTAAGCTGCTGATTTCAAACTTTCGGAAGGCTCTTCATCAAATCCAGATTCCGATTTTACTTTTTCCCAAACGCGATATTTTTCTTCGAAAACATTGAATTTGTTCAAGTCGATCCAGAGAATTGAGTTTCCGATGTGCGCCGGAATCCGCTCGTTGATCAACTCGTACACGTAATCGTTGAACCTTTCATCCTGAAACCTTGCCGGCCAGTTGGGCAAAACAATGGAAACATTCATGTCGAAAAAGTCCTCATTGATAATTTCGCCGGAAGGAAGCTTGCGTTGAAAGACCAGTCGTCGTTGGCTGTAGTTTTTGCTTTTCTGACTCATGGTTCCCATCAAACGTATTTTCTCCACTTCGTCAAACAGCAGTCGTCCGACTGCATCGGCAGAACCATTAAAAAGCTGAACCGTGTTTTTCAACTTCATGAATAGTTGATCCATCTCATCTCCGTCAACTTTCAGATCACTGTCTCCAGCTTCATATGTTGCTAGAATATTGTCGTTGGAATCTTTTATCATCCATTTGCCATCAGCAAAAGACCAGGCATCTTTAAGTTCGCTATAATGATAAAAGTCGTCCAGGCATTTTTGACGTTCCGCTTTCGATCCGCCCCAGGATTTTTTTTCAATGGTCTGAAAGAAAGGTTCACCATATTCATCGAGGAAACAAAAACCATATTCACATCCGTTTAAAAAGTCGCTTAGTAGAATATGATCAACGATAAAAAGCCCTTCCGATTGTTTGTTTTGTTCAATGAAGTAGTTAATGATACGGCCAATATTTTGACAGGCAATAGTCTCGGAATCACAATCAAATAAACTCACCCATTTGTTGGGTTCTTTCTGAAAAATGACCTGGATTCTATCGGAATTGGATTTCGGAATCGAAAGCCTGTAATTCTTGTAATCCAGCGATTCGCTGAACAAAGCCTTTACTCCTATTTCACCAAACATCGCATTTTGCCCCCCCTCAATACCAGGTTCTTCTTGTACCAGTGTCTGTTCCTCGGCGCTAAGCGGCCGATAAGTGTGATTTAATTCGTCAATATTTTTTACAGGGTCTTCTTTGTACTTCAACAGTTGCGGATCCGAAAGCGTAAAATCAGGAATCAGTGACTGACTCCCTCTCAGCGGGATGCCTGTTTTCAGAGCTATCAGCTGTTCCAAACCTGAGGGCTTTCGTTCGAATTGCGATTCATTGCTTCCAAACGACTCCCCTTTCATCCGATCGTAACTCAGCGTTTCCAGCTGCATCAGGAAGGCTGACTTTTGCTGCAGTAAAAGTCGGTGAAAATCTTTTTCATCTTTTATCAAATTCAAGCGCAGAGCCACTTTCCAGGGCGTATCGTTCATTTCTTCACCAAACCGGGCCAGCAAATGATTGTAAACCCGGTTCTTTCGATGAAAGAAAACAGGCTCCGATTCGAGGATTTGATCAATCGCTGCTTGGTTTGCGGTTGAGAGCTTTTCATAGTTTGGAATTGACGGCATCTGCTGCGAGAAGTAAGTCTTCTCCTGACCATTCCTGAAATCGATATTAAAAAACTCATTCAGGTTCTTTAACTGTGACAGGTGGTTGGCCATATGCTGTTCAAACAACATCAAATAGGCTTTCAATTGAAATGCCTTCGCTTTCCGTTCTTCGGGCTCATGCGCTGAAAGCCCATCCTTCCCGATTCCATAAATTATTGGGAAATGGTGTTGGATTGAATAATATTCACCCGGATTCCGGAAAGTACCTTCCAATGCCTGATGAAATGATTCATCCCGGAATTGGCCAATTGAAAATCCCCGGTATTTTTTCGACCACAATTCGAAAAACAGGTTGTTGATTACCTTCTTATTTATGGAGGGTAATTTTTTATTATTCACATAGACATTTAGTCCCGAATAAATGCTTTCCATCCGGCTGTCAACCGTGTTTCTTGAACCATTGTCGACGTCGAGGTGGAAGAATTTGTCCTTTTCTGCCACTAACGATGTGAACGATTTTCCGCCTGAAACAATCTTTTGAACTTCGCATTTTTCGACATCAGCGATTTTAGAAAATAACTTTTGCAATTCGTTGACATGAATAGTCGTTTGGCGGCTCCCCAACGAATCATTTTTAATAAACCCTTTGGCGGTTTTTGGCCCGGCATAAAGTTGTTCCATCTTATAGCCGGCCTCTTCCATTTCCTCAAAATTGTAATACTGAATTGGGCTGTAAATAAATTCAAACAATTTGAGAAAAAGTGTTGCCAGTATGGCTTCAGTGTCAGATTGATCTTTCAAATAAACATCAAAATCAATGTGAATTAATTGGGGTTCCAGCAACAGCGGCGGTTCAAAGCTTTCACCCAGATTCCGGTTTTCGCTTAAAAACTGATTGATTTGGTTTAAAAACGTTACTTTCTTCGCCGGAGAAGCTTGTAACGAATGAATTAAATTCATCGTTGGTAAAATCTCCACCCGGTTCATTCCCCGGACTTCTTCCTGGTGGCCCTGTCCAGTTCCTGCAACAACCCATGCATTTTGTATGTCATCGAAATGATCAATAATCATCTTTCGGGTATCTGCAAGCGTGACCGGATGTGAACTCAAAATGTCGGAAGGAGCAACGAAGGAATTCGCTTTGGCATTGACCGGCAAATCTTTTCCAGGCATTAACAAATCTTCAATCGGCAATGAAGTGCGAAAAGCCAAATCCGTTGTGGCATAACACAGCTGCTCCAGGATAGTAACTCCCGGATCATGCGAATTGTAGTCCGTCCAGACATCGCCGCTCAGCTCCTGGATGTAAGCAATCCCCTTCTTCCTCAGTTCGGTAAAGTTTGAACTGAGTTTTTCAACTTCGTCTGCCGAAAAGCTAACAGATTTTTTCATTTAACTTCGATTCAATTTGTTCTCTTTATAAAGCTGGAGTCCCACAATAGCGATACTTTAAAATATATTTTCTTACCCTCGCCGTAGTTACTTTTCGTCTTCAATTGAAGGTTGTAATTAAACGGATCTTTTGACTCCCAAAGACCTGAAATTGATTTCCACAATTTGACAAGGTCAATCATCTTCTTCTTTTTACCGGCTGGCTTTTCCTTAATCCTGGAAGGTCTGGATTCCCAACGGATCGAAATTTTATTCCACCATTTTCCATGATAGGCAATGGTTTTCGTGATTTTAGGTTTGGAGTTTCCAAAGGTGCTGATCGCAATGGCATGCATCAAAGCATATCTCCCCTCTCCCTTGTCGCCTTCAACATAAGCCATAATTTCGTATGCGTTGCATCCATACAAATTTTCAGACTGAAAAACATTGTGCCATTCACCATCAGCATCTAATACACCTTCAGCATAATTTCCGGCACGGCCTTCCGAAGCAACAATTCCCCTGACATCAAGCTTATTGTTCGGGGAGTCGGTTCCTACGCCGATCCTTCCACCTGATTTTTGCAGAAACAGCACCGGTGCTTGATCTTCATCCTTCGGCTCATAATTGTCAAAATCAGATTGACCAATTTTGCTGAAATAAATGCCGCCATTTTCCTTTTTTGAAATGAACATGGCCCACATGGCCTCCGCGTCGTCTTTGTCCTCGAAAAAGCTCAACAGCTTTTCTTTTCCGTTATCTGATGGATAAATCATCAAGCCCTCTTCATTGATATCCAGCCGATCATCTGCCTTATTAAAGGTGGAATCGATCAGCTTCTCAAAAGCACTTTCCTCCGGGAGACTACCTTTCTTAAAAAAGGCCTTCAGCTGTTTTCTATCAGTTATATTTTTCTGGTTTTTCATTCCCTTGGTTTAAGTGTATTTTCCATCCGTCCCACTGATCACAAAATCCGATTCAATGCCTAAATCACCAATGCCCGATATCGTAGGTTTTTCGGGTGTTTCATCCAGTAAAATCTCAATTTGGTGTTCCGGGGCAGATGTCAGAATTGCATAGGCTGAAATAGTCCGCAGATCTTCTATTCGCTGAATTTTTGCGGTGTCAATGATTTTATACCGTCCCTGAACTTCGATAATTTGCAATACCGAAAATTCAGTTACAAATTCAACGTACGGCCTACTCTCAATAAAATTCAGTATTTCTGTCTTCGAAATGGATTCATCAAATCCTTTTTCGATCGATTCATTTTCGATATCGGGTGATAAATAACTGATCAACTCGCTATTAAGCGCACTAATCAAGTAACCGCTTCGTTGTGTTTCATTAAATTTGACTTTACACCTGACTTTTAGTTGTTCATATACCGGATTGGAAACTTCGACATTGACATAGGGCGAAACAAACTGTGAAACATAGTTCTTGATTTCTTTAAGTGTGCTGAAATTCACGTTGGTGCTTCTTCCCCGCGTTCCGTCAACCAACTTATTTTTGGGGATAACAACGACTTGCAGGCTGCTGCCTTTGACCAACTCATCGAGGAAACTGTTTCGCCCATAAGCACGCACCTTTTCAATTTGACTGAAACGGTTCAAGACGATTCGTTCAACATCCCAGTTCGAAACGATTCTGTTTTTATGCCGCAATTGTTCGCTCACCCGGCTGTAAAAAGAATCATCATTCTCTACCGTATCATTCATCTCTAAAGCGTATGGACCAAAAATTTGCCCAGTCTCCTTTTTGCCCTGCAGGCTGATCTTTTGGATTTTGTTTCCGTTGTTCAAATCATGTGTTGGACTCGAAAGCTGCGAATTGGAAGTGATTGAAATAGCCTGTGTGAAAATGTGTTTGATTCGCGAATTCAGCTCTTCTGTTCCATTGCAAACGGCACGAATCCACAACTTGTCAGACGGAAGATAGGTGTTCTCCAATTGGATTGATTCCGGAATTTTAATTTTGATGATTCCTGACTTAATAAGCCCGTCCGTGGAGTCTTCCAGCAGCAAGCTATTAAGGGCAAACCAATCGTTATTAGACAAATATTCCCATGTTACATTTGGGACATTGATTGCCGTATGAATATAAACTGCCGGAACCAGATCGAATCCAATACTGACAATGTCGCCAGGTTTAACTTGCTTCAATCCAATGAACAAATTTCCTTTGTGCTCGATTTGAGGCAGCAAAAAACTTTGAGATTTCACGGGGCCGGGAAATACCTGCACGTGCCCAAACGGATAAATGTGAACAAACTTTATATCGGTGCCCTTGTCGTCAATCTTGCGCAACATGATTTCACGGGCGGTATTGGAATAGCTGGCTTCCAAACGTTCAATAACGGGTGTATACGGTTGATTAGGCAGTGAGATGGCTTTCTTCCTGAATCGACTGCCTTTCAATGCCGCATTGCCATAAATTTCAGTAAAAACCGGATGCCCGAAAGCATTTTCAGGATCGGTTAAAACAATAAACAGTTGATTCGAATTTTCCTCCACACTATTCCCTGATTGGATTTTCCGTCCGTTAAAACTGAAATGATCAATATTGACATTGATTTTTTTTTCATTGGCAAGGAATTCACCATTTGAATCAAACAACCCGAAAGTTTGTTGATCTTGTTTTCGTGACTTCGGAATATTCCGGGATTGTGCTATAACTGCCTTAAATGAGCTGTTGCTAATCTCTCCAGGATAATCCTTGTAATAGTCCGAAAAGCCGTTCCTGATTTGTGGAAGCCCCGACCAGTTGATGTACAGCTTGAGTTTGCTGAGATTTTTTTGCAGGATGAGTGGATTCCGAATACGCAAATAACCGCCAATAACAGGTGCCGGGCCGAATGGCATAAATGGAATTGAACTGTCCAGATTGCCACTGGGATTGGATAACGTCAGGTTTGAAACTTCACTCACTGAAGTGTCGATCGTAATATCTTCAATCACGATGCTTTTCAATATTTTGTAGGGATGGTATTGTGCATCATTATTCAGCAGAATTTTGATGCAGGGCCACTCGGTATCGTAATTTCCTCCGTGAATTTCCGGGTCAAACGGGATAAGTGCTTCGGTTTGAGGATTCAGTTGAATATCGAAACTAAGCGATGAATCGGAGCGATTGATCCGGCTCCTGGAATAGTCAGCCATTTTCCAGCCATCGCCAGTGCTGATGTAGATTAGAAACGATTCGTTAAAAAATTCTGAAACGATTCGTTGGCGCAGTTTTTCCAGATCCTGCGAACTATTTTTTTCTTGCTGAGCTTCCTGCTTAACCAACCCTTCGAAAGCGGCCTTCGAATCATGATACGATTTGGGTGTAATTTTGAAAGTGAGACTAATTTCCTGTCGCCCTTTTTCGAGGATTAATGCCGGTGAAGTGATCAGCAATCCAACATCACTCAGTGTGATCTCATTCGGTGAAGACATAAAATGCGTCTTTTCTTCGCCTAGCGTTGCGGGAAACAGCTCTTTTTCACCGGCTTCAGAATGCACCGCATTTTTTGCACCGGGAAGAATATCGGCTTCGTACAAGACACTGATTGAAAATCCGTCTTCTTCAAATTTATTATTGAATGGATAAAAATCACTTTTATAGAGCGTCTTTACATCAGCAATTTCAGCCTTGCTGACTGTGGTTGATGAAATGGCCTCAAAAACAAGCTGTTGTTTATCTTCGAAAACAAACTCAAAACGATCGCCTCCATTCACCGTGAAATTGCCAGCGCCTTTTTGCAGCTGCAAACGAACAATCGCAGTAATTGGCTTTAATTTTTTACGTTTTTGCTGAAGTAAATCCAGGTAATAATAATCGAGGTGTTTTTTAGTAATGGAATTCATATCCCGCTGGACATTTTGATACAACTTCAAAAATGCCAACAGCAATCCAATGTGTGGCTGATGATTCGAATTCAACAACTGTTCCTCAAAGCTCTTGCTCGCTTTTCCTTTGATGTAAACCACATTCCCCAAAATGTGATCATAAAACTCCCTGGCCGATTCCAGGCTCTCATCGTCATCTTCATTTATGTTACGTTCAGCAACCGATAGTAAAAGCTTGTCAATTTCCTTTTGCAGCGTGCCCTTGTAATTGGATAAGGAAAATAAAGTTGACCATCTTTTGACAATGCGAATCAATTCATTTGTCAGTTCATTCAAACGAGCCAAATCCCGTCCCTGGTCAAGCTGAACATCAATGTCATCGTTGAGTTTAAATCGCTCCAATTCAGTGCCGGCGATCATGGCACTGATGAAAGCCGGATCGTTCAATAACAAGGAATTCCAACGGCCGGTTACTTTATTCTGAGCACCGTAGTAATTGATAAAACGCGAAAAATCAAGGGAGAACTGCACCATGTCAAGCAAGCTGCGTTCGTCCACAGAAACATAATCGGCATTAAGTGCCTGATCCTTTCTCGATTTTCGACTGATTCCTTTATTCATAAAGTCCGACTATATTTTGTTGTTTTACAAGTTGGTACCTTCTTTAAAATAGAATGGGAATACCATGTTACTTCTTGTGTTCGTGATAATGACGGTATACAAGACATGGATATGAATGAGTCCTTCCTCACGCCGGTCATTCTCAATGTCAATCTTTTCGACTTTCACACGTGGTTCGTTGAAAAGGATCGCATCATAAATGGCATCTTTCAGCATACTCATGTAGGTTGGATCATCCGTTTCAAATACAAACTTTCGGATTGCACACCCAAACGAAGGAAACATCACCCGTTCTCCTGGAATTGTTCCCAAAATAATTCGCAGGCTTTGTTGGATATCTTCCTCATCCTGAACAACCTCAGTCGTTCCCATATCATAATTAAAAGCTGGCGGAAAAGCCCAGCCTGTTCCCAGGAACGAATTATCTTTTTCTTTCATACAATCATCCTCCGATCATTACTGTTGGGCACCCCAAAACGATGGAACCACCATGTGCCGTGGTATCTCCCATCCGGGCTGCGGGCTTTCCGGTGATCATCACTGTTGCCGAGCCCATGACAATTGAATCCGGTGGTCCCACGCAAGTCACGCTGTCTCCCAAAACAGCCGCCGGAATTCCTGCTATTAAAACCGTTGGAGCTCCGGGGCCAATGATTGGTCCCCCTACGTGTGGAATTGGTGGAACACCTGGTGTTTGCATCGGACAGGTGTGCATATCGGTTAATCTGGCTGCCATTCCCATAATATTCAGTTTTAGTTTATCATTACCATTGCGCCTTTAACGGTCGTTTGGCCGGAAGCCGATACTTCGGCTGTTGCATTTCCCTTGGCGGTAAACCCGACCTGCGCGTTCATTTCAACATTTAATCCATCGACTTTCACATCCGAATTTGCTTTCATCGTGATACCGCCGGTAGCATTGATGTCGACGTTATTTTGTGCCGTCAGCTTGATATCTGTTGCGCTATCCAACGCTATTCCAGAATCGTCCAGTGTTACGGAATTGCCATTCATGTCTTTCAAAATGGCATTTTTATTTTTGTCATCCAGCGTGAACGAGTTTCCTCCCGGAGTGTCGATCACCAGTATCTTATCCGTGTCGTCAAACCGGATCTTTATTCCTGATTTTGAATAAACAGCTTTGTACTGGTTGTCTTCAACCGGATCTTCATTTGGCTTGTTTTTGGCGCTGTAAAGAGCCCCTGTAATTACCGGGTATCGTGGATCATTGTTGATAAACGACAACAAAACCTCATCTCCTATTTCAGGATAGAAAAAGAAACCGGCCTGGTTCGAAGCGTATGGAAATGCTAATCGTGCCCAAATATCAATTTCTGATCCCCCTGCTGACAAGACAGGCAGCGTCACCTGTACACGGTATTTATTTTTCGGGTCCGAGTCAATTTTCTTGACCGTCGCAATCTGCGAACCATTTGCTGCCGGTATTAAGCCGGAAGCAGCAATGTCGGTGATATCCGGCAATGCGGAATGCCATTGTGGTGATTTACCAACCTGCACGATTGTTAGCCAGGTTCCTTCTCTCAATTCATGGCTGACTTTGGAGATGAATGCGTTTCCGTTAAATCTTGTGCTGAATCCGGAAATGGCGACCAAATCGCCGGCTTTTAAACTTGTGGTGCCCGGGATTGTGATCTTCCCTTGAATTTTGCTAAGCACCGCTTTGCTCGACAATGATTTTCCCCAGGCAGTCAACTCTGCTGATTCCATGGAGGTGGATGAAAACTGGCTTGATTTACTGTAGCCAACTGCATCAGACAAACTTTTTGAGGTGAGGTTTCCTTGCTTCAGGCCGTCATCGAGCGCTGAGGTAACCTGGGTACTTTGTTGCTGATCATCGTCCCAGGCATTCATTTCGTATTCGCCCGCAATGTTTTCACTGTCCAGGTTCAGATCCATATCAATCACAATCTGTGAGCAATTAATTTCGTAATCCGGTCTGGAGCTAAAATCGTATTCTTTGATCGTTAATTCGTTTTGATTGGCAACGACAACCATGTTATTCATTTCCGCCCGGATGACCACAAAATCCCAGTCGCTGCAATTGTATTGCATTAATGCCGGGAGTTCCGGAGTTGTACTGTCATTCGTCAATGTCAATCCGTAATTTCCTACGATACTTGATAGGGCATCTGAATCTTTTCCATCCGAATACATGGAATTTAAACGCCCTTTGGTCATCTTCACAGCTTTGTCTTTACAGACAACAGAAAGCCTCGACTGGCTATTTTTAACACTCAAACTTTGAGAAACAATAATTCCCTTAAACGCAGTTTTCTTAACCGAATCATACCCCAATGAGATTTCAACTTCCTTACCGGGAATAAAATCGCTTCCCTGGCTGTTGGAAAACGGATCATTGACAAGACCGATTGGGCCACCGTCATCAACGACAATCGTTGCTGTTGGGATCCGGTTCACTTCGGCTTCAATCGAAATTTCCAGGACTTCGATCGTATCTTTAATTCTACTTCCGTCGATTGAAATCTCAATGTTTAAAATTCCATCAGTTTGCTGTAATACAGTTGCCATATCTTTCTTTTAAATTACGGGTGGAAAAACAATTACATCTCCCGGCTTTATGGCCCTGAAATCAACCAACTCGTTGTATCTGGCCACTTTCATGTAGAAGCTGCTATCGCCATAGATCCGGTAACACATCAATGGCAGGCTGTCACCATCGAGCACTGTTCTCACATGGGTCAGATCCGCAGAGTTTTTCTTTTCTTCGAGGGCCTTTTTCTTAGCGCTTATCGACTCAACCAAGGTCGCAGTCACTTCAGCTCTTAACGGTGTTCCATCCATATCGAGCATCGTGTAATTGACATTCCAGTTTTTCAGTCTTCCCTGAAAAAGCGATTGCGTTCCCCAGTAAACCCGCAGGTAGTTAGGCTCGTGAATATCACCATTGTACTCATACATGAGGTCTTTTACCTCCTGAATCTGGTCATCTACTTTGTCTTTGGAAATAACCCCGGTTCCGTCAAAAAAGAAGTTAAGCTCGAATAGATTCTGTCCGCCTCCTTTATATTTTGAAATCTGAACGCTCGATCCGTTGGTCGTATCGGAGGATGAGTATTGCTGTTCATTCTTTAGCTTGTAATTCTCCGGGTTGACCAAAACATCATAACTCCCGATCTGGCTTGAAAAGTCAGGATCTTTGTAAGCCACAACCTTCATTTTGGTTAGTTTCGCCATAGCTTATTTACCGAATTGTTTTGGATTCCAGTTTTTGAAGCACTTGATCAATGCACTCCCGTTCTATTTCTTTTCTCATTTGCTCCAGGTATCGGGCAAGTTCTTCTTTGTCCATCGACGATTCATTCAAAAATGCCTGATCATCAGATACGATACCCCGAACGATAAGTTCTTTTACAATCAATGTCATACATTATCCTTTCTAAAAAGCCTGTATTTTAAGGTCAGAGACTCAATGGCCAATTGGTTGCTGGTGCTATTGAGCGTTGATAATTCCCACGATATGGGATAAGCCTGTACGATTGACCATGAGGCCAACACTTTTCCATCGGCACCCAAAAGTGACAACTGCAAGTCTTTGGGATCGAATTTGAAATTTTCAATCGCATCCCGGCACCATTGATCCAGGTCCGAATTGGCCAGCAGGCACCGTTTTAAAACCAAGTTTTCATATTTTGGTTGCATAGGAAGGTGATGAACAAAATTGTTGTCACCACCTTCCTTTTTGGGTTCGGTATTAATAGTTACTTTCAATCCTGAGACTTCTTGAAAACTGCTATCCATCTCGCTAAAACCGTTAAACTTTACCGAAAAATAAAAAGCGGTTGGCGGAGCATACCCGGATTGGAAAAAACTATCACTTCCCATATCTTCTAGCCGTTAGCAATGGTTAAACCTTCGTGCATAATTTCAATGCTTTCAATAGCAACTTCATTGGCATCAGACTTCAAATCAGTGGAACTGATTTTTGTTGGCCAGGCGTTGGTGAGGGTCCATGTCATGGTTGGCTTGCCTTTTTCGTCAAGTAACTTAACCACCACATTCTGACGTTCGATGGTATTCATCTTGATTTTATTGTACCAATCCCAGAATGTGTTGTCGTTGGCAAATACACCTTTTTTCATGGTGACATTGCTGTTTTTAACGATTCCAGGCATGTTGATTTCTGAAAATACAGGGCTGTTACCATGTCGGTAAGGTATTCCCTGGGCTTCAATTTCCAACCCACTTACTTCCTGGAAGGGAATGTTTGTTGTACTTCCCCAGTCGACCATGAAATAAAACTTTGGTAATGGCCAATTTTTATCTTGTGCTTCTCCTGCCATAGTATTTAATTTTTAAAAGTTTATGTCTATTTTATTATGATTTCTGCATTTGTTGTTCGAAAGTAACGACGATGAATTCTGCAGGTCTGACAATAGCCAGCTTAACAGTAACCAGCATTTTTCCTTCCAGAATATCAATGCTTGTCATCGTGGTTCCGAGTCCAACCTGAACATCAAAAGCGTCTTCTGGTGAGGCACCAGCCAATGCACCCTGCTTCCATTTTTCGGTCAAAAAGTTAACAATCATGCTTTTCACGGTTACCCATGTGTTTGCATCGTTGGGTTCAAAAACGTATGAGCGAAGTGCCAGCTTAATCGATTGTTCAAGCATCATCATAGTGCGCCGAACGTTGATGTAACGCCAGTCAAGGCTATTTCCATCCAGAGTACGACCACCCCAAACCAGTGTTCCCACGCCCGGGAATGTCCGAATGGCATTAATCGATTTGCCAGAAATAGCATCCACGTTCAGGTTTTCCTGTTCGTCATGGGTAATGTTTGCAGCTGGCTTAACCACACTGTTTAAGCTCACGTTTGCGGGAGATTTCCATACGCCTCTTGAATTGTCGACCATAGTGTAGATTCCCGCCATCGCACCTGATGGTGGAAGCACATTCATCACCCCTCTGATTTCATCCAACAGGCTGGCGTAAGTTGGACTTGTGGCCATCAAGCCTAAATGAAAATTGCGCTTTTTATTGGCCACGTAATTCTGAAGTAAGCTTTGGGTAGCTACTAATCCACCTTTTTCTTGCAATGCCGTTAACGCATCCGCATTGAAGCCATCAGCGAGTTTGCCTTCAGTCACGGCACTTTCCACGCCTTCCGGATTGTCGCTGGACAATGCAGCAGCCAAATCATCAGGTTTATCTTTAATCAGCGCTTCTTTAAATGCGTTTTCATCAGCAGGATAGCCTGCAATTAAACTTTGTGCACCAGCTTCCGGCAATAATGATTTCAGTTCAACAGAAGCATCGAGGTTCTCAAAAGTGATATCGCCTTTTTGAACGATGTTTGTGTTCAACCAAGGATAATAAGCGGCAGCGTAACTCAGGTTTTCGGTTCCAATTTTCTCCCTGAACTTTGTAATGATGTCAACACTGGCATCTCCCACAATCCGTGATTGATCACCATCGTAGATATCTAAGATTCCAACGCGGCTTTGCATTTTTGAACAGTGAGCCAATACTTTTTTGTAGACATCGTAGCAATCGTCTCCCAGCTTCACAGCATCCGGGATCACCACCATCGTTGGTTCCTGCTCCTTGAGCAGCGTTGAAATACCGCCTTCAAGTTCATCTTTCTTAACTTCGACGACTTTATCCGCACCACCATAGGTACCAACGGCGACAATGTAGCAGGCGCCACCGCCATTGTTAAAGAATAGTTGGATAGCGGGAAACATATAGGCATCGTGGTCCTTGACAAAATTGATGTCTTTGGTTGCGCCATTGATGGAAACTTCGTTTTTGCCTTGCTTTCCGTCAGCGACTTTGTCAAGGGTAAATTTAGGGCTGAACGCTCCGCCAAAAAGGAGGAGATACTCCGAGATCGAAGTAATTCGTACGGGTTGATTGACCAGAGATTTTCCATTCCTGGAAGCTTTTTCGGTATAGCCGATGAAAGCGGGAATGGCAGTTGCTACTTCGACGACCGAGCCGGGAAAAGCATTGACCTCTTCAATGTAAACTCCTGGAGTCATTAATTTTTGTGCCATAATCTTTCTAAGTTTGATGTTTATATATAAATATGAGAATAAGCGGGTGCATCTGATACAGTTGTGTCATAATACAATTGT
>DATFMO010000013.1:0-6028 GCA_035266925.1 Sunxiuqinia sp.
GCTTTAAGCAACTGGTCAACGAGAATTACCAAGGCAGCAATAACAACCAACTGAACAATGATTCGAATTCGGTTTGGGATGGTATTCCTTAGTAAGGAAATAATGACGTTTGAAAATCCGGTAACAATCATCACGGATATCGACATAACTACAGCTGGTTTCAAGTGAGCTGTTACAGCCAGAGCAGAACAGATTCCCAGTACCTGCACAGTGATCGGGTTGCTGCTGTTAAGCGGGTCGCTCAGCAACTTCAGATTTTTCTTTGAAAATAACGGTTCTTTATCACTCATTTCCTTCTAAATTTTTCTGTTTTTTGAAAAAGGCGTTGTATTTACCAAGGTCAACTTTTAACATTTTCTGAAGACCTTTTGAGGTAATCGTACCTCCGGAAATTGCATCAACCTTATGGTTCTCAGGGGCTGTTTCGTTTGATTTTGCAACCGTAATTGAAACAAATTTTCCTTGCGCATCATAGATTTGTTTGCCTTTGAATTGAGCCTGAAATGCTTTTGTTGCAATTTCAGCACCTAATCCCGGAGTTTCACCCTGGTGGTCGAAAGAAGCTCCATAGATGGTGTTCATGTCTGAATCAAACGATACATACCCCCAAATTGGGCCCCACAGTCCGGTACCACGCATGGGAACAATGAATTTGATTCCATTATCGAGTTTACATTCAAAAACAGGCAATAACTGCTTGTCTGCAGGTTGCTCGTGTTCTTCTTTTAAGTCAACCGTAAATGCATCGCCATCTACTGTTTCTCCTTTCGTATTGACCACGAAGCTTTTGATAACCTTCTCGGCGTAAACCTTTTCAGCGTTTAGTGCAGTTGTTTGTACGTTGACCGAAGCAAGAATATTTTGCTTCTTCTCAATTTCAATATTTCTATTCTGAAATGGCTTTAGGTTGAGCGCAGCCAATGAAAGGATTGCTGCAACCAGAATCACCATTACTGATGCATATATAAATGTGTAAACGTTACTGTTCTTATCCATTTCGATCTTCCTTTATTGATTAGGCACTCTGTGGAGCACGTTTTAAACGACGTTTTATATTTCCCTGGACGACATAGTGGTCAATCAACGGTGCAAACGTATTCATCAGCAGGATGGCAAGCATCATACCTTCAGGATAAGCCGGGTTCAATACACGGATCAGGATGGCTAGCACACCAATGAGAAATCCGTAGATCCATTTCCCTTTCGTGGTTTGAGCTGCAGATACAGGATCTGTCGCCATGAAAATTGCACCAAAGGCAAATCCTCCAATGATTAATTGTTGCCAGAAGGGAATCGCCATAAAAGGATTAACAGCAAAAATATTGAGCAAAATTCCCATAAATGAACCTCCAAGAACGGTTGCCAGCATGATTCGCCAACTCCCGATTCCGGTGATGATCAAAATAGCAGCTCCAATTAAGATAGCCAGCGTTGACGTTTCTCCGATTGATCCGGGAATCAAACCGACAAAAGCATGCCATGCATTAATGGAAGTGTGGCCCGCTACACCCTCAGCCATTGGGGTCGCACCAGTAAAGCCATCGGCCATTTTCTGAACGCCGTCTGCTGAAATCCAAACAGAGTCGCCAGACATTTCGGCCGGGTAGGCAAAGAACAGGAAGGCCCGTGCAACCAGTGCCGGGTTCCAGATGTTCATCCCTGTACCACCGAAAATCTCTTTTCCAAAGATGACTGAGAACGCAGTTGCAACACCCACCATCCAAAGTGGTGTATTAATTGGCATTACCATCGGAATCAGAATACCTGTAACTAAAAATCCTTCGTTCACTTCGTGCCCCCTAAACTGGGCAAAAATAAATTCGATACTTAATCCAACAACGTAGGAGACAATAATAACAGGGAGTACTTTCAACAAACCGAAAAGGAACATGCTCCAAAATCCGGTTGTTGCCAATTGCCCAAGTGCACCGTAGTGTTGGTAACCAATATTGTACATACCCATCAGTAACGCTGGGATCACGGAGAGAACCACGAGTCCCATGGTTCTTTTCATGTCAATGTAATCGTGGATGTGCGTTCCTGATTTGGAGGTATCTTTCTGTACAAAGGCTAATGTAAAGAAAGCATCATGCGTTGAATGCAACCAATGATACTTCGCGCCTTTCTGCACGTATGGTTTCGTTTTTTCAAAAAAGTTTCTTAACGCTTTCATTGAATATTATATTTTATTTCAAGCAAGAATATCGTTTATCCCAATTCTTTAATCATCGAATTAATTCCTTCACGCAAAATATCTTGTACTTTAATTTTTGAAGTACAGGCATATTCGCAAAGTGCTAAGTCTTCTTCGATCACTTCATAAATGCCGAGTTGTTCCATCTTGTCGATGTTGTTAACCAGGATGGCTTTCAACAAGTAGACAGGAAGAACATCCATTGGGAGGAATTTCTCATACTGTCCGGAAATAACGAAAGCACGTTCCCCGCCATTCAAATTAGCATCCAATACATATTCTTTTTTAGGAAATAGTTTGGCGAAGAATGCTTTACTGGCAGAAAATTTGTCAACTCCGGGAGCCGCCCAGCCCATAAATTCGTAGTCGTCACCTTCAGGAATTACGGTGATTTGCTGATCAAAGTATCCCAGGTAATTATCGGCGTCAACTTTTGCTCCTGTCAGAACATTGCCACTGATAACCCGCTCGTGGGTCTCGGTCTTTGTTCTTCCTTTCAGTAGACTGTCAAGCTGAGTGCCGTGAATCGTTTTGTAATATTTTGGTGCTTTAACTTCAGAACCAGCCAGGGCAATTATTTTGCTGAGGTCAAGTTTACCAGTTTCAAACAAGCGACCAATGTATATAATAGCTTGTGGATTGATTGTCCAGATGGTATCTTGTTTGCCAATGGGGCAAACTTTGCTGATCTGGATTCCAACATTCCCTGCAGGATGTGGCCCTTCGAACGTATTTGTTTCGATGTTTTTCAACGATGCAAAAACGCCGGAAGATTGCTCTGGCGAAAGACCGACATAAACCTGGCCATCCGTTAATTTAGCTAATGCGTTAATTCCCGTTTGAAGAGCCGATTTTTCCTTGGAAAATAAAAACTCGTAATCAGGAGCCAATGGGGCAGAATCAAATGCTGAAATTACGATGTGCTTGGGCACTACGTTTGGTTTTGCAATAATGCCATATGGCCTTTGTTTGATAAATGGCCACAAGCCACTACTCAGAAGTTGCTCGCGAATTTCATCGCGTGACAGTTTGGATGGATCAGCCTTGGTAAATTCTACAAATTCCTTTTTACCATCAGGTTCAACTACAATCTCTAAAATCTTACGACGCTCTCCCCGGTTTACTGCACTAACAGTTCCACTGGTGGGTGAGGTAAATAAAATTTCAGGATTGTACTTGTCGAAGAATAGGGCTTCGCCAGCTTTGATCTGGGTATCTGCTTTCACACTTAATTTAGGAGTTAAGCCGGGGAAATCGGTCGGCTTAAGGGCTACTGTTTTAGGTGCGGGAGCATCCTCCAGAACCGCCTCTGCAGCTCCTTTCAACCGGATATTAAATCCGCGTTTCAGTTTAAAATGCTTTGACATTGTAATCCCTTGTTGTAGTTATTATTTTAAGGTGGCAAAAGTACATATTTAAAAAACTTTTCACAATCTTTGTTTTAGTTTATTAACAGTTTTGAAATATTTATAGACGTTTGATCGTTAACTGGTTTGAGTGAATTCACACGCAACTGATTTCAGACCAAAGAAATGTTCAATTCCAACCAAATAAAAGTGTAACAAATGTGTCTTTTTTGCCGGCTGATTATCATAACTTCCTGCGTTATCTTTACATTAAATTCTTACGCTCAAAACGATAGTGAGTATTATTACAGAAACGCAGTCTTTAATGAAAAAATTAAAAGTGTACAGGCCTACCGTGAAGGCTTTGAGTTGAGTCATCCTGTTTATGAGTTGGGATCGAATGCCAACTTGATTTTCAAGTTTGATGATCTGGATGGCGAAACAAAAAACTATTATTACACCATTATTCATTGCGATGCCAATTGGAATGAATCATACATTATGCAGGATGAATACCTGGATGGTTTTTTTGATAACCCGGTAGATGATTATGCGCCGAGTTTTAACACCACCATGTCCTATGTGAATTACATGATTCGTATTCCGAATGATAAAGTGAAAATTAAACTCTCTGGTAATTATGCATTGGTGGTTTACGAAGGGCAAGACCGTCAGAATGTGGTTTTTACCCGGCGGTTTCAAGTGCTTGATCCCAAAGTTGGGGTGACCGCTCGCGTGAAGAAAGCAACGTTTGATCCGTTCCAGGGAGACAACCAGGAGGTGGATTTTTCGGTGCAACACCCCAATATGCAGATTGATGATCCAATGAGTGAAGTGAAAGTAGTGGTGATGAAAAACCGTCGCTGGGATGACGCGATCACCAACTTGAAGCCGCGGTTTATCCGCGATGGAGAATTGGATTATAATTACGACCAGGGGAATGTTTTTCCCGGTGGAAATGAATACCGGTATTTTGATATTCGTACCAGGCGATATAATGGTGAAAACGTGCAATCCACCAGTTTTCACCGGCCTTATTACCATGTTACTTTAATCCCGGATGAAGTGCGTGCCAATCAAAAGTACGTGAAATTCAAGGAAATGGATGGAAATTATGTGGTTGAAAGCCAGGATCGTGTTCAGGATTATAACACCGAATGCGACTATTTCTTTGTGCATTTTACTCTTCGGATGGATGCCCAGCTGGTTGGTGGTTCGGTGCATGTGATGGGAGCGTTGACTGACAGGAACATCAACAAAAGCAATGAGATGACCTGGAATTATGATGCTGCAGCTTATGAGTTGACTTTGTTGTTGAAGCAAGGGTATTATAATTACCAGTACGTTTATGTACCACAAGGTTCATCGAAACCAGATGCCACAGTGATTGAAGGGAGTCATTATGAAACGGAAAATGAATTTGAGATTTTCGTGTACTACAAAGGAATTTCCGGGCGTTACTATCAATTGGTGGGGTACCAGCAGGTAAAAACAGATTTCTAGCGAACGATACTCAGCGCTCCTTCCCCATTTTTAAATGGAATACTAAAATAAAAGGTTGATCCTTTTTCGATTTCAGAATCAACTTCGATGGTTCCGCCAAGCAACAGGCTGTAGTGTTGTGCAATGGCCAGCCCCAATCCGGTGCCCTCGTATTTGCGAGTTGTTCGGTTGTCGATTTGATGGAAACGCTCGAAGATGCGCTTGATGTGCTCTTCATCAATACCAATACCGGTATCTTTTACAAAGAACATCAGTTTTGCTTTTCCTTTTAATTTATAGCCAAACTCAATTTCACCCTCATTGGTAAATTTTACTGCGTTATCCAGTAGCTTCTTCAAAATCTCGGTCAACAGGTATTGATCTGTGGTCACTCCAAATTTTGGGTTGGCATTTTGGTTGCTCAGTTTTAGCCGGATTGGTTTGGAGGTGAGGTCGAAACTATATTCCCGGTATAGTTCCACCATCAAATCGTTAATTTTACAGAAGCCTTCTTTTACAGTGACCTGTTTACTCTCAATTTTTGACAGGCTGATCATGTCATTGATCATATCCATCAACAATTTCCCATTACTGATGATGATGTCGATGAACCGATTTTTTTCTTCCAAATCAAAATCCGATGAACCGATCATTTTTGAAAAACCGATGATGGCATTCATTGGTGTTCGAATTTCGTGTGAAATATTTGCCAGGAAGGCTGATTTCAATTGGTCAGCTTCTTCGGCTTTTAGCTTGGCTTCTTCCAGTCGGATCTCCGCAATTTTCCGCTTGGTAATGTCGCGGGCAATTGAAATTACAGAGTGGTCATCAAGCTTGGCAATCCGCATCTCGAACATCGCAGTTCCTTTTTCAACTTCCAGCGCATATTCAATGGTTTCAATGGTGTCCCGGCTAATTGCGTCCTGTACACATTGAAAAATTTTACGCGACATCTTTTCAGAAAAACCAACTTCGAAAATGGAATTACCAACGATATCTTCAGCAG
>DATFMO010000014.1:0-5660 GCA_035266925.1 Sunxiuqinia sp.
GCTCCGGATGAAGCACTGTTTTCAGTCAGTTTACGAATACGTTGGCCATTCCCGTCGTACTGATACCAGGTTGTTTCGGCCGTTCCATTGCCGGGATTTACTTTCTGCCGAATCGTCTTCACCACTTCTTCCTTGAAATTCCAACCCATTTCTTCCAAATGTGGAAGTGTTGTCATAAAGCCATGTTGGGGATGGAATTGATAGTTGGTATAATCAACCGGATTACCATTGTCTCCAATATGTGTCGTTTTTAATCTGTTATTTGTTGCCTGGTAGGTATAATTTCGTGTCCAGTTATTCCCCGATGCTACATGTTTCATTTGCAGCATATTTCCTATTTCGTCGTATTGGTATTGCTGGGTATATGTGCGCATAGCCATCGTATCTCCCGGATTGAGCTGGTGCATGAAAGGAACATCATTCCAATTGTCCTGAACTCCAAAATTTAAGGCGGCATCATTCTCGCGGCCAGTGGCTTTTGCCAATTGGTAAATGGCATCATAGGTAAACTCAGATATGCCTGTGATTTTGCTATTATTGAAAAAGACCGTGGGAATGTTTTTATCTTCGATATGTGTAATATTTCCGACCGCGTCGTAGGTGTATTTCCAATCCTGAAGCGGATCATTATTCTTCCGTTTGCTTTGAAGGCGGATCAGCCTGAAAGTTTTCTTGTCGTATTTAAAACGGGTACTAACGTCGTTTCCATAAATAATTTTTTCACGTTGTCCCTTTTCGTTATAGTCAATGTTTTTAATAAAAGTTGCAGGTGCTCCCATTCCCTGCAATACAACAGTCTCGCTATTCAAAAAACCTGCTTCGTTATAAGCTGGAAGAATGATGCTTCCATCTGGGGCAACTTGTCGGGTAATCCTACCCAAAGCATCCATTTCTGTGGTGAATGTAAAGGAATCCGGTTCCAGATCGGTTGCCAGATTAGCATCTGTCCAGTTTGCAACCTCTTTGTATTTTTTGAACAACTTGCGGGTTGAAACCGGCGGATTGCCTTTAAAATCATAGTCAGGTGTATCAATTAAACCTCCTGTATCAAAGTGTTGTATAGGTTTGTCAAAGACATTTCGGGACAGCAACGCCGGAACATTGCTTCGATCAGGCAAAACTAAATTTTCGCCGTAAATTATTTTCTCGAAAATATGATCCAGAGGAGCCGCTCCATCACCACCTATAATTTTAGATAGGACTGGTCGCTGTAAATCATCATAAAAATATTGAAATTCATGATTACGCTCATCCCAGGTACGGAGAGGTTTACCCAGGATATTTAGAAGATGCCAGCGCTGTCCGGTATCCATGCTTATTTGCCACACTTTATTCCCAAGCATGTCGTATTTGTATTGCACCACTTCGTTGCCACGGGCATCAATCACATTTCGCTGATTGCCTTCGATATCTGATTTTACCCTTGTCAGGTAAAATATATCAGCTTCCGTAACTAAATCTTTATTGTACCCAACCGAAAGAATTGGTCTTCCCATCGTATCGAAATGCAGGACATTAGGCGTGCCAGAATGTTTGGCAGCTTTATCGGCTGCTTGTTTTTCACGTCCCGGATCTTTCCCTTCAGCAGTCAATTCAGCGTCAATAAAATGATTGGAACGATTGAGAAACCAGGAACACTCCGGTTCAAGAACTGTGTCATTCGCATCATAAATTACCTGTTTCCAGGAATTGAATTCCACTTTTGAAAAAGTACCGTCCGGCATCTCCTTTTTTATAAGACGCCCCGGTGCATCATAATACATTTTGGGTGTAACTCCTAACTCGGTAAGCTCCTTGAAATTTTCGTACTGCTGCGTAACAGAAAAATATGGTTCGTACTGTTTTACAGCTTTGCCTTTATTGTTTTTTATCGTTCGGCCATTGCCAATCCATCGCAATTGGACAGGATTGCTGGCAGATGTGTCAACTTCGGTTATGATGACCGAATCATCCGGATTAACAGTGACCATTTTGGCTTTTCCAGGTTCAGCCTGTACTTTTTTCATCACCACTTCGCCCAGTCCGCTGGAATATTGAAACGCCATTTGCACGGGAGAATTATTGTTCTTTTGAAAATGTTCCTCTCGCCTGATCGTCGCAACAACCGCCGGCTTTCCATTGCCAATATCTGTTTCCAAATCATAAACAAACCGGGTGGTTGCCCTTTGCAAAAGATTTTTTCCCTGAATTGTGAGCTGATGGGAATCAGCTGAATTGAAAAAATCATGAATGGCTGTGCGTTCTGCGATTTCGGTAATTTCTGTCTGTCCGGTCAGATCATCGGCTTCAGTACCTTTCCCCATAACGGCTACAGCCTTAATAAAGCCAAGTTCATCGCCGATTGCTTCAGTTAAATTATTGTTTATGTCGTGCATTCGTTGCGGCGAAAGTGTCCTGTAGTTGTAAACTTCAACGCCTGATTTATTTCCCAGTGCATCTTCAGTTTCTTCAATAAATATGAATAAATTATCGTAGGTTACTTTGGTAGTTGCCTCAAATTGGTCAATGTAGGCAATCGGGACATAAAAACGGTTTTGGGCATCTGCAGATGTCTCAGCTCCCAGAATAAACTGCCTTGTTCCCGATCGAACCCACCAATTGCTATCTCCTTTGCTATGTACAAATTTTCCTTCTGTTAATAATGCATCATTGACCTTAGCCCCAAACAAGTCAGTTACCAATTCAGGTGTGTAAGCCAACTGGTAATTTTCAAAAGGAAAAGCCAAAGATTCCAACTGGTGCAGAGGCAAGCTGCCTGTCAAATCATTCCGGTAATAGACGGTACGAACATGTTCAATACGTCTTCTTTGAGCTTTTCCCGGCGTCAAAGGTTTTTCAAGCTCGTGATAAAAAGCTTCATCGGAGTGGGTATCCGAAAGAATATCTGCAAAATCAGAAAGCAAATAATAATCTCCGGTTTTGGAAACGCCTTTCAATTCAAAAGTTTCAATTTCAGAAGGCAACCTCAACCGATTGGCATTTTCCGCAATAACATCGTTGGTGTATTGGTTTTTTGTATAGATGATGTGGGTTTTGCTCTGTTCTTGCTGAGTTTCCGGAGGTAGCAAAATATCTGCTGTTTTTCGCGGATAAACAACTGCTGCAGACTCCAGTACATTCCCATACTCATCCAGTTTCAAATTGAGATTGTGTGAAATGCGTGGATCTTTTGAATCCCGCTCGTAACTGTAGCCAATGGATTCGCTTTTTTTCACCACAAATACGGCATGCTTGTTACGTCCTTTAGGTTGGAGCAATTCGATGACATAATTTTGTGTGGTGACATTGAAGGGCGTAAGTTCCCTTTTACGGGCATCATCGGTATTATCAAATTTTTGTGCATCACGTGCAAAAACCTCTGTCCGCAAGTTCATTCCCTTGCAAGTTCGCACTGCTTCCTGCCATTCCTCACTAGTCAAATCATCAACGAATGAAGTATCAAGGCCAGGTGCAACAACCAACTTTACATCTTTCAAATTTGTTTCGTGATGCACAACGGGAAACCCCTCCTTCACCATTTGATTGTACCAGTAATCATTCTTAAACTGGTTCAATATCCTGTCACTGCCCAGGAAAGCTCCGGTGTGATGCCATATTTTTGATACCAGTGGTTCCTGATGTAAATCTTTTTCTACGATGTTGGAAGCATCCCCTTTCTCCCAATGTTCAAAGGTTTCAGTATCGGTTTGTTCCACCATTCCAAATCCCCGGAATTCCTTTTCCGGATGATCGTAATACCCATGATGGTATTTATATTCACTCACAAATCGATAACCGGAAATTTTATCCCGTGTTTCCGTCTTCGAAATGCAATGAACCGGGAAATGCAGTTTGGTGGCCCATGGGTTACCAGATTTTTTATCTTCCAGATAAAATTTAGTAGACGATGTATATTCAATTGAAATCTCTTTTCCTAAATTATTTTTAAAGGAAACCATGATGTGTGGTTTCTTGCTGTTCATCAAGTCGACATATTTCAGCGGGGCATTTGTGTCTTTTGAAAGCGAACTTGACCAAACGATGCAGGCAATTCCATTTCCAAGCAAATCAGTTACGGTAATGTTTGAACGGGAATGAACTTCCTGAAAGGGTTCAATTTCAAATGGAACTGCACTAAACCGGTTGCCGCTAAGGTTTTTCCAACATGTAAACTTGTCCCGTCCAAGATAAATAATGTCAGTTGTACCCGATCCATCGATATCAGCCAGGCGAATAAATGAAGGATTGAAGGAATCAGAATGATCAAAAACAGGTGCATCATCGAGTGCTACTTTTGCGGCAAACTTACCATAACCAATATTTGGCCAGTAACACACTTCTCCATTGCGGATTCGTACCAAATCTGTCAATCCATCGCCAGACATATCAGCCAGAAAAATGCTTTGCGTAGTATCGGAAAAAACAATAGAAGACCCGGCTTCTTCGTCAAAAGGCTTAACAGTTTTACTAGCTTGCGAAAAACCTTTTCTGCCTCCAGAGAGGTACCATGAAATCACATTGTCTTCAGTAATAACCAGTTCCGGCATGCCATCTCCATTTAAATCCAACATGCGGGTATTGGGATCTTCAAAATCAATATTGGGCAGATTTTTAAATGATTGGAAACTTTGCCACTGATTTTCATCATCCAACTCAAAATATCCAGGGTGTGACGGATGATAACTCACCAATTGTTTGCCTCCATCTGCATCAAGATCTGCCAAATGCATCCGTGAACCAAGCCCGGAAAAAGATGGTTTTGGTGAGACCAATTTGGCTTGTTCAAACGCGCCATAACCCAGGTTGCTCTTGTAATACCATGCACCCTGTTGTTCTGATAATATTCCCGATAATCCTTCATTAAATAAATCGGCAAATTGAAATTGTGGGTCAGATAATCCAACGGGCGTATGAACCAGATTTTCGGAACTGATGGTTTTTATTTCTTTGTTCCAGTTATGTTTCTGATATGCAAACTCCACAGGAGGAAGGCCTTTTTTTGAATAGGAACCATCTTCTTTTTTAATGTAACCGTAGGAAGTAATGGATTTCAAAAATGTAAAATCTTCTTCCTGACTTGTATTGTATTCAATATCCAACGATTTTACCAAACCATTATACTCTCCCTCACCTGTAAAATGATGAAAGAGGAGCACCCTTTTGCACAATCGGGACGTCCGGATTTCGAAACCAGATTTATAACTGGAAAAGGCGTCGTTTCTGTAATCCCAATCGGCAACAAGATCAAAAGGTGAGTCCTCATTGTATTCTCCAAAATCAAACACTGTTAAGAACAGGTAATCGTTCTCCGCAGGAAACACATCTTCAAAATTCTTGTAAGGCGTTTTATTCCCATACAAAATTTTAGACAGATAAGTGTTTGTGTAAGTGATTTGTCCATTTTTGAAGCGATTCCGGTTATGTAGTAATGATTTGACCAAGCCAGTATCATCTTCCTTTTTGTAGCGGTAGTGCGAACAATTCCCTTTGTCATCAAATACAAACTCCGGCAGCCACTCAAAAATCCGTCGTTCATCTTTCGGGTCTGCAATCCGGGATTCAGCCGTCCAACCAAATAACGTTGTTACATTATCCCGGGTTATTATCCGCCATTTAATTTCACCGGAAGTTTTATTTTTCCACCTTTCAATCCGTGCAAAAAGACCTTCAATCCTGGGTTT
>DATFMO010000015.1:0-5477 GCA_035266925.1 Sunxiuqinia sp.
GTTCACTGTCCGGTTTGAAAGGAAATACAACCTATTATGTTCGTGCCTATGCAACCAACAACGCCGGCACTGGATATGGTTCGCAAGTTTCTTTCAAAACTCCGGTTGACCTTCCGGCTGTTACAACTGCTGAAGTAATCAACGTGACCAAAACGGGCGCCATTTCCGGCGGTGAAGTGACTTATGATGGTGGTGGCGATGTCACCGCAAGAGGACTGGTTTGGAGCATGAATGAAAATCCAACGACAGATGATAACGTCATTGACGGAGGTTCCGGAACAGGCGTATTCATCAGCACTTTGGACGGACTGGAACTGAGTACCACTTATCACGTTCGTGCATATGCAACCAACAGCGCCGGTACTGCTTACGGTGATGATCTTTCGTTCACCACATTGGCTGACATCACAAAATTCTGGGTGGTTGGCGATTACAATGGATGGGACAACAGCGACAATGCCCAATATATCCAATCTACAGCAACGAGCAATGGCCTGGCTGAAGGGTATGTTTATCTGAAACAAGGTGGTATTAAGCTAGTTACTGACCACAGTTGGGATAATGCCTACACCTTTGGTGATGATGGCTCCGGTGGGTTGACTAATCCTGGTGACAACATCTCAGTACCGGAAGACGGCTATTACCGGATTCAGGCCAACCTGAGTGACATGACTTATTCGTTGCTCAAAACAGATTGGGGCGTTATTGGAGATGCCACACCAAGTGGTTGGGATGATGAAACACCGCTAACTTACGATGCCAACACAAACACCTGGAATGGTGGAATTCATCTGACAGCTGCTGCCGTCAAATTCCGTGCAAACCACAGCTGGGATTACAACTATGGAAGCGACAATGCTGACGGAACACTTCAGGCTGGTGGTGCAAACATCGCAATTGATATGGAAGATGATTACGCCATTACGCTGGACTTGGGCCATCCGAATGAATACACATACAGCATTAATCGCTGGGGATTAATTGGTGACGCAACTCCTGATGGCTGGAATTCAGACCAGAACATGACATGGGATGCGACTAGCCAGGTATTCACAATCACGCTCGATTTGACGGCTGGTGCTATCAAATTCAGAGCAAACGATGCATGGGATGTCAATTATGGTGGCGACCTCAATGCATTGACACCCGGTGGCGATAATATTTCAATTGGTACTGCTGGAAACTATACAATAACTTTTGATCCGTGGGGATTGAAAGCAACAGTAACCATGAATTAAAATTGACAGGAGGCTATCCAATCTAGTCTCCTTCAAACCGTCATTGTGAGGAGGTACGACGGAGCAATCTGTCTGCTGTTTGTCGGACAAATTGCTTTACTTTCTTCGCAATGACGGTTTCAATTACTTTTGAGACCATTCTCAATAGAATAATAGCCATGAAAAACCTTCTACTTCCATTCATTCTCCTTTTTTGGACTTTAACCACTCAGGCCCAAATCACAACTGATCCGGCGTTTCCTGTAGCATCAAAACCAGTTAGCATTACGTTTAACTCATCGCAAGACAGCCGATTAGGTTTTTACACCGGTGATCTCTATGCCCATACCGGAGTAAAAATTGAAGGAAAAAGCCAGTGGCAGCATGTTATTGGCGATTGGAACGATAATACGGTTCAACCAAAGCTGACAAATCTTGGTGGAGGAATGTATCAATTGATAATTAGTCCTGATATTACAACCTTTTATTCGGTTCCTTCCAACGAAACAGTCACCCAGCTCGCTCTTGTTTTTCGATCTGCGGATGGGAAAAAACAAACAAACGATTTATTTGTGGATGTTTACCCCGAAGGACTGACAGTCACCATTACCAACCTCTCAGTTTTAGCAATTGTAAAAATAGGAGATCCTCTTCAGGTTAATGTTTCTGCTTCCGAAGCTTCAAACCTTGCCATCTATTTGGATAATGATTCTATTACCGGTTCTGACTCTTCAACGCAACTTTCAGACCAAATTATACTAGATCAAATTGGAAATCATTGGTTAATTGCTCAAGCAACCAAAGGCGGGACAAGTGTACGGGATTCCGTGCTGGTCCATGCACGTGGTGAAAATACATTGGAGAGCCGCCCTGTCGGCACAAAAAAGGGAATCAATTACAATTCAAACACTTCAGTAACCTTGTGTTTATGGGCTCCTTATAAATCATATGTTTATGCCTTGGGTGATTTTAACAACTGGCTACCAGATGAAGACTACCTGATGAAAAAAGATGGTGACTATTACTGGTTGACCATTAATAATCTGGAACCAGGCAAACCTTACATTTTTCAATATTTAATTGATGGTTCAATAAACATTGCCGACCCCTATACCGATCAAACCAGCGATCCATGGAATGACCAATATATTAGCAGTTCAACCTATCCGAATCTGCCAAGCTATCCCACCGGAAAAACATTCGGTATTGCATCGGTATTTGAAACTGGCCAAACACCCTATCAATGGCAGGTGAATGATTTCCAGGTTCCGGATAAAACAAAAATGACCATCTACGAATTATTGGTGCGAGACTTCGATACACAACACAGCTATCAGGCCGTAATTGATCATTTGGATTACTTGAAAGACCTGAACATTAATGTGCTCGAGTTGATGCCTGTCAACGAGTTTGAAGGCAACATTAGCTGGGGATACAATCCATCATTCTATTTTGCCCCAGATAAATATTATGGTCCAAAAAACGAATTAAAAAAATTAGTGGACGAGTGCCACAAGCGTGGGATTGCCGTGGTCATTGACCTTGTCCTAAATCACAGTTATGGCCAAAGCCCACTTGTTCAAATGTACTGGGACAGTGCGAATAACCGACCGGCAGCCAACAACCCCTGGTACAACCAAAAAAGTAATTTTCAGAACCCCGATGCCCAATGGGGATACGATTTTAACCATGACAGTCCTTACACCCGCGAACTAGTAGACAGCATCAACAGCTATTGGATGAGCCAATACCATGTTGATGGTTTCCGGTTCGATTTTACCAAAGGATTCTCCAACACACCATATGGACCAACAAGCTGGGGAAGCTCTTTCGATGCCGAACGGATTTCAAACCTTGAACGCATGGCTGATGAAATCTGGAAGCGCAATTCTCAGGCACTTGTCATTTTTGAACATCTTTCTGATAATCCCGAAGAAAAAATCCTGTCCGATCATGGCATGATGCTTTGGGGAAATATGAACGGAAGTTACATCAATGCAGCAGAAGGAAATGTCAGTAATTCCTATTCAGATTTAAGCTGGGGAATCTTTTCACAACGCGGATGGGATCAACCCAACCTAGTGAGCTATATGGAAAGTCATGACGAAGAACGTGTGACTTATAGAGTTCTCACCTCTGGAAAATCGTCAGGAGATTATAATACGAGGACTTTGCCGGTGGCACTCGATCGTATGAAATTAAACAATGTCTTTTTTATTCCTCTTCCTGGCCCCAAAATGATTTGGGAATTTGGAGAACGAGGCTACGATATTTCCATTGATGATCCGGATTTTGGAGGCCGTTTGGGAGAAAAACCGCCGCATTGGGATTACCTCGAAAATCAAGATCGACTTAATTTATTCAAAGTGGTTTCAAAACTCAACTACCTGAAACAGACCTACGACGAGTTCCAAAACCCGACAATCAAGTATTCATTGACCGGTGCCGTAAAAACATACCAACTGCAAAAAGGAGACAATTATGTCGTCGCTGTAGGTAATTTTGATGTCGTCCAGCAAACTACAACCGTGAATTTTCCAAAAACCGGTACCTGGTACGACTACTTTGGAGAAAGCTCTTTTCAGGTCAATTCAAGCCAAATGAACTTTACCCTTGCTCCCGGCGAATACCATCTGTTTTCAACCCGACAATTTGATCAGCCACACATTTCAACTGAAAATACAACCATCAAATTGGTGAACGATATTCAGGTCTATCCGAATCCGGCAAGTGATTATGTTATCGTTAAATCGCCGTCACCGGTCGTTGATGCCTATTTGTATTCTATCCAGGGAAATTTGATCAAACATATTTCCGATGCCGGTACATCACCACATATTCGTTTAAACAGTTTGAAAAATGGTATTTACATTTTAAAAATTAACACCCAGCAATTCAGCAAAAAAATAAAAATTATTAAAAATTAAGATGTTGCCTGCTGCATTTGTTATGTAATGTTTGGATGGATGCTCATTTTCACTAACTTTATTTCCTAAACTGGTTTAAAGTGCGGGCAAGTGTTATGAAACGGATAACCATCTTATGCTTCCTGGTATTTTTCATTTTAGGTAAAGCCTATTCAGCTCAACCTGTTCGTGACCCTTTTGTCGAACTTTTTGTCGACGGGAAAAAGTTGGTCAATGCTGCTGAAATTAATGTTCAGAAAGGAGATCGTTTTACCGTTCTTGCGCAAATTAAAGGTGGGCTGAAAGATGTGGTCCACTTCCCGGATACCTACCTGGACCTTGGCCCCGATGACGAAATCGTATCCAAAGGATACAACAAGCTCGTTTACAAAAAAGATGGCAAGTTATGCTCTTGGGCAAAAACAGATGAAAAAGTCAATTTCGAGTCAGACAACCGGATCAAACTGGACATAAATAACGATCTGGTCAACAAACACCAGGCAGAAGTTATCATTCCTGTTGCCAAAGTTGAAAAATCCTACATCAAGGTGACCATCACAACCACCTGGGAATATACTGAAGACAGCACAACCAAACAAGAAACCAACGAGGCCACTGCCGTTGTCTACCTGGATATTCAGGGCAATAACAATGAGTGGTTTGCCACACCAAATGTAAAAGCCAATGGGGCTCCTGATGAAGGAATTAAACAAACGTTGAATGAAATTCAGGGTTCGTATAACACGATTGAAGATCTATTTGCAAACTTTAATTTTGCAGCTATCCAACCCGAAATTCACAAATTACAAGCCTCGGTCAACAAGTTGGATCAACAGTTGCACATGATCGCTATTCAGAACCCATCCCACCATTCTGAAATCTATTTCGTTGGACTTCCGAGCGACCGTGCTGTTAGCGAAATCAGTGATTTCCGGGCAATTGCAGCCGCTTGGGATAACCTGCAACAACTGGTTGACCAGGAAACAACAAAACTTCACCAACTCGAACACTCCGGAGATAATATCAAGAAGAGGGACTTGTTGAATATTATAAAACCATTTTTAGAATGGCAGGAAAATCTCCCCAGCGATGCGGAAAGCCTCCTTCATCAATATGCCAAGGAAATCAAATGGCAGGACATTCGCATCAACACTTATTTGTCATTCAATCCTGAAGAAGAGCGAATCAATAACAAGCTACAAGTGGAAGACGACCTGCACCGTTTTCTGGATAACCGGAGTGCCAACATGGCCTTTGAAAAACAGAAAATCAGCTATGCGCTGACCCGGATCCAGGCCGTTCGTATATTCGACGGCATGCTGCGTGGATTCTTCTCATCTATCAATTTTGCTCA
>DATFMO010000016.1:0-5447 GCA_035266925.1 Sunxiuqinia sp.
GCAGTCCGGTGGTGCCATCATAGTTGTAAGTGGTTGTTCCTTCACTTTCGGTGATGGTGTGAACCTGTCCGTTTTTATCGTAGGTGTAGGTCGTGGTATGCCCGTCTTTCGTTTGCGACTTCAATTCCCCGGTTGGGTAGTACGTGTAGGTAACGCTGCCCCTGTCAGGATCGGCCACCTCAACAGGCCGCCCATAACCATCATACTGGGTCACCACGGCGCCATCGAGCGTGTAAACGGAGTCGACCTTGCCGGTGCTGTTGTACGAGTACCGTAGTTCACTGTTGTTGCTGTCTTTAACTTTCACCAATTTACCCATGTCATCAAAGTATCTCGTTTCCGATTGGGTTGGGGAAGCCGACGAATTGGTTGTTGTTACTTCGTTGGCAGCATACGAATGCGTGATCTTTTGGGTGTTACTATTAAAATTTTCTTCCTTAATGCGCCCCCAATCGTCATAGGTAAATACCGTGCTGTAAGCGCTTTCCCCATAAAAATAAGGCTTCGATATCGATGCAGTCTGACCTTTGTCATTGTAAGTTTTGTTGACCATGATATTCTTTCCGGCTTCAAAGGCCTGCGTTTTGGTTTGCAGGTCCCGGCCCAAGCGGTCATAGTAAACCGTCTTTTCGGGATGGGATTGCCCGGTTGAATGCACATCGTAAACACAGTTGGCAAGCGAACCTGAATACCATTCCCGGATGATAAACTGGTCGGACGATTGATTGAAGTCCAACCGCCCAAAACCATCGTAGCTGCTTTCGTCGGTGTAGCCAGCAGGTGAAGTAACGGACAATGTTTTTCCAAAGACCGGATCTTTTAAGGTTTTTGTGATTTGTCCTTCGGGAGAGGTGGTTTGGGTGATGAACCTCCCTTTGCCGTCCCATTGGTAAACTGTCTCACGGGTTGCTATGCCCGAGCCACCCACTCGTGACTTCCAAACCAAACCCAGGCCATTTGCAACCGGGTCATAGGACAAAATCATTGGATAGGATTCATCCGAATCAATCACCTTGGAAATAAGAAAGCCGGTTGTCGAATTGTAGTTGATCGTGACTTTGCGTTCAAACGAAGGTTTGCTGTTTCGAACGTTCACAATGCGTACCGTTTGGGGGACATTCGGTACCGGGCTGCCGGCAACTGTTGCGTAGTTTTCGTAATACGTATCGCTACTTCCAGCGCCACCACTGTATGTGGTCTGTTGATGCGTCATATTTCCATAGCTGTTCACCGAATAGGTTGTGCTGCTACTTGTGTTTGCATTATCTAAATAATTCCAGAAATTTTTCTGCGACAAGTACCTTTGCACCCGTTTACTGGCAATGGACGTGATCGTGTAATCCATTTCCGTTTTGTTGACATTGTTGCTGTGGTTGTCGATCACCGTTTTGGTTACTTTGGAAACAAACGGGTAAGTTGCATGAAAATCGTACGCTGTTCGATTGGTGAATTGGGTTTCGTTGGAAACGGCATCAACCTGTTTAAATCCCATAAAACTGTCTTGCGGCTTAAACCGGATTCCACCGGTGTAGCTATAGTTTGTCTGGAAATAACCACCTCGCCCATTGCTTTGCTGTACCTGGCTGACCACATACAGTGGCCCGTTAAAGTTGGCATAAGGATTAGAAGCCTGAGATGAATTAGATGTATAAACATTGTTATCCACAATATTTTCATAGTCGATGATCGTCTTGTTATTTAATCCGTCAGCAATCTTGTAGAGCCGGTTTTTCGTATTACCCTTGTGAAAATATTGAAAATAGATATCGCCATCTCCACTGAACGTGTATATACCATCTTTTATTCCATCGCCGTTGAAATCCATCTCCTTGTCGTTCAGGTTAACCATTGTGTGATCAACAAATTCGAAACTATCTCCATTGTACAGATATTGGTCTGCTTGATAAGTTCCTGGATCATAAGGCAAGTTATCAATGGTATAGGCGTAAATTTCATATTTCCCATCTCCATTACTATCATACGAAATTATGGATTCTTGTCCCAATTCAGTGCCCGTCATAAAGGCTTTTTCAATAAAGGACTTCCCATCTGCGATAAATGCGGTTCCCCAAAAATTACCTCCAATTACGTTACCTTTAATAAAATCCATCTTTCCATCCCCGTTAAAATCCCCAAAAACAAAAGTAGATCCGGCGCTATTACCGGTGTAAAATAACGTAAATCCTGTATTGGAAAACTGATAAAAACGTGGATAAGAACCATCGTTAATGCACAGTTCCTCTTTTCCATCTCCTGTAAAATCGTAAAAATAAGCATCAGTACCCCAATTCATTGCACCATGAAAACTCGTGCTAAATGGAGCACTCACATCACCTTTGTAAACATACAGGCTGGAACTGGTCTGAATAACAACATCATCGTTGAAATCACCGTTGACATCATGAGCATAAACTTTCTGGATGCCGGACAGGCTAATGTCCGATGAAGAAACATGGGTAAACCCGCTACCAGTTGCTTTGTAATAGGTTACAGCTGTCGACGAATAAACAACAATATCGTCCAATCCATCCCCGTTAAAATCACCAACTTCATAGTCAGAACTCCCGGCTGAAATTTGGCCTACATAGGTCAACCCTGACGCTGTCGAATTAGTCTTGTAATACTTAATGTAGCTCCCGTATTTCACAATTAAATCGGTGCGTCCGTCGCCGTTTATATCTCCGTATTTTTTATCAGAAAAATTGTCAGACAAATTGGTATTGACATCCTGTCCAGATGATTGATAGTCATGATAGCTAAATACAGTTGAATTATACCTTTTTCCCTGACTACCTGTTTCAATGATCTCCGAAAGTAGGGGAGTCGCATTACTAGATGTAAAATTGAAATCATAAGTATGAGCGACATCACCATCAACCTCACAAATAACTTTTTTCAGAAGTTGATTATTGATAACCTTCTGGCCATAAACATAGCCATTTCTGGACTCAGGCCTTGCGTTGTAGCTAAATTTAATTGAATTGTAGGGAGTAAGCCCGGCACTTGTGTTTCCTGTATATTGAATTTCTTTTAGACGTATTCCACTGTAAGTGTCATTGTCATAGATGTAATTCATGTAGTTTCCATATGCATCCGTTACACTGGTAATATACCATTCAAAATATTGATTGTTGTCCTGGTTTTTGAGTTTGGCTTCTCCGGAACCATATTCAATCGTTTTACCATCTTTTGTTTTCACTTCGAAGCCAGTTAGGATTGAACCGGTATAGGTTGGGGTGATTGTTGCATAGGTTGCAACTTCCGATCGATATATGCTCCCATCTTTGATTAAACGTTGACCATCCAACACAAAGGCATCGTTTGAATCAAAGTCTACCGGGTCTACCGAACCATCATAGTAAAAACTGCTGGCTGTTCGATAGATCGCTGATGTTCCTGACAGGGACCAGCCCTTCCCAAGAATACCAATTCCTCCATTGCTATTGTAATTGATTCCCAAAGAAGGTTGCATGCTATTTGTGCCAGGAGCAACATAAAGTGGGATGTTATAATTTGCGGAACCATCCGCCGATACATCAAATGTACCTGAAGTCGCCCCAACTTCATAAGAAGTATTCAGAGTCCGGGCGGTTGGGTCTGTCGGTTGACTATAGCTGATGGTATCCGGAAGTGGTGGCATCACAATTTCAGCGGTCATTGATCCACCACTGGTCGTATATGAATATCCCGCAGCGAGTGTGATACTATTTGTGGCTTGATGGGAAACGGTTCCTGACTCAGAAGAACTTAACACAAGATCCATGGACTGGGCATGAGCGAAGTAGGCAAAACAAACCCAGCCTAATGTGATTAGGATAATTTTTTTCATTTGAATATTTTTTCTGGGTTTCTATTCCTTAATGATTTTCCATTCTTTCTTAACCTGACCAATGCGTATAATCATAATATACCATCCCGATGGAAAACCAGAAAGATCAACGCGATTAGATGTAGATGCTGATTGGTGAAGGATCAATCGTCCTTGTGAGTCATGTACTCGTATAGACGCTTCTTGTTCTTTTAGTGAAGGTAAATCAACACGAACGATTCCTTGAGTAGGATTAGGATAAATTCTAGTTTTCTGTAACCCAACTTTGTCGTCCAAAGGTTTATTAAAATCATTAGCTTTAAGGCTGTCACTATTAAGGGAAGCACTTTTGAGAGTGATTACAGTGCGCGTCTTACGATTTCCACTGTTACCATAGGTATATTCAACAGTTGTCTGTGCTTGACTAATTACAGGAATTACTACAGACAACAGTACGATTGAAATAATCAATAACTGTTTCATAGTGTCTGTATTATTTGGTTACCTGTTTCTTCAATTCTTCAATTTGCGCTTGTTGTTCTTTAATGGCCTCAACCAAGTAAGGGATTATTGCAGTATAGGCAAGAGAAACGTGTTGGCTGGAATCATTTTTCAGCACTGCTTCAGGAATAACTTTTTCAACTTCCTGGGCTAAGAATCCTGAATGGACTTTTTTTGTTTTGTCATTTTTCCAGTTGAAATCAACCCCTTTCAATTTCATAATCTTCCTTAGGATTTGGGTAGAATCTCTTGAAAGATTACTATTCAACGCTGTTATATTTTCCTTTGCTGTACTGTCTGAATATTCATATAATGTTTTACATTGAATATCAATAAAACCGCTTCCATCTGTTTTATAGAAAACAACCCTTGTTCCGCTCTCAATTCGGGGATCTGTTCCCCAATGTGCTATAACCAAAGGTTGATGACTTGAGTAATGAAACCATGATTCCGGTGAGTTAAGGTCAAAATAGTGAGTTGGAGAGGAAGTTCGTATACCAACATAATTACTACTGTTTACTTTGATTTGAGCATTTGCTGAAATAAAAACCAAGCTGAACACAGCCAAAAGTAAAAGATTTTTCATATTTTTAACTTGTTATTTGGGAGTGGCGACTCCCGATTAATAAATAAATTTTGAAAACAGGTGCTGTCTTTGTACAGCATCTTTTTTTGTATTGTTATCTCATGTCTTAATTCCCATAACAAAGAAAGGCAACCCACATAATTATGATAAAATACGACTGGTCTGCATTACAAATTTCATTCATCAAAAGATTCCCATATTTTACCATATAAAAATGCCAACTCATGAAATTTTTGTGAAATAATTTTTTTTTCAAATTATTTTATGCCATGCGAACTTTTGCCATTTTGAGATGGCACTATTTCGTATTTCCAATTTCATTTATCGGATTGAATACTGCTATCAGTAACTGATAGCAAAGGTTCTTGTATTCCTTTTAAAAATAGATTGGACTTTCTCCCTGATTTTGTAAATTTCGGGTAACCACAAAGATAGATTGACATGGAGATTTCGAAGACTGCCATTATCACAGGAGCCAGCCGGGGCATTGGAAACGCTTGTGCCAAAGGGTTGGCTGGACTGGGCTACCATTGTATTTTGATCGCCCGGAAC
>DATFMO010000017.1:0-5932 GCA_035266925.1 Sunxiuqinia sp.
CGATAAAAGTTCGTTGAAACGTAGTTCAATCGGCTGGGAAAATTCACCAGATACACCCGGTAGCACCGATATGGCCTTTTTCATTTTATCCACCAGTTCTTCATAAGACAGATCCGATTTCCACCTGTTTTTCGGTTTAAGGACAATGGTCACATAGTCCACTTCTATGCCGTCGGGATCGGTTGGTACTTCGGCGGCACCGATTCTGGACACCACCTTTTGCACTTCAGGAAACCCAAGCAGGATTTTTTCAAGCTTGCCCATGCTTTGTTCCATTTCCGGTAAGGAAGTTCCGGGAGGCATGTGCGTTTCAATGGCAAAATCGCCCTCCTGAAGTTTGGGAATAAATTCTCCGCCCATGTTCAAAAAGATAAAAATGGCTAGCCCTAAAAGAATGACTGCACCGACGAGTACCGGAGATTTAAATTGAAGTGCTCCTTTGATGACTGGTTGGTAAACAACCTTGTCGAGCCATTCCATAAATTGATCGCCGATGTTTTTTCTTCCCGTTGATTTGCCGTATAGCAACAGGGAACTGATCATCGGAATGTAAGTCAGACAAAGGATCATGGCGCCCAGGATGGCAAAGGCAAAGGTGAGTGCCATCGGGATAAACATTTTCCCTTCCACGCCCTGTAAGGTCAGAATGGGGATAAAAACAATTAGAATGATGATCTGTCCGAAAGTGGCAGCATTCATCATCCGGCTGGCAGAATGAAAAGCAATGTCATTTAGTTCAGGCTGCCTCTTCCTGCGTGACAGCTTTCGTAAATAGTCATTGTTTCCTGTTAGTTGTACGGCCATGAACTCGACGATGATAACTGCACCGTCCACAATAATCCCAAAATCCATTGCTCCCAGGCTCATCAGGTTGGCTGAAATGCCCAGCGCGTCCATCATTCCGAATGCAAACAACAACGACAGCGGAATAATCGAAGCGACGATCAGTCCAGCCCGCAGGGTACCCAAGAGAAAGACCAGTGCCAGTATCACGATAGTACCCCCGATGAGCAGGTTTTCTTCGATGGTACCGGTTGTTTTATCAATCAGTTTGGTACGGTCAACAAAAGGTCTAATTACAACACCTTCGGGCAACGACTTTTGGATTTCTGCAATCCGGTTCTTAACAGCGTCGATGACGTCAATGGAATTGGCTCCCCGCAGCATCATGACTACGCCAATGACCGTTTCACCCTGACCATCCATGGTAGCTGCACCATAGCGGGGAGCATGGCCGATCTGAACGGTAGACACATCGCCAACAGTGACTGGCACCCCATCGCGGGTGGTGATTACCGTCTTTCGTATGTCGTCTATGGAACCCACTAGTCCACGGCTCCTTACATAGTATAGGTTCGAACCTTTTTCGATATAACCGCCTCCTGTGTTCTGGTTGTTTGCTTCCACTGCCTCATACAAATCGGCAATCGTCAGGTTATAACTGTTGAGTTGGTTTGGATCAACAGCAATTTCATATTGCTTGAGATAACCGCCAACGGAATTGATTTCGACCACACCGGGAACCCCGGACAATTGCCGTTTGATGATCCAGTCCTGGATCGTCCTTAGTTTTGTAGCATTGTATTTATCTTTATACCCCGGTTTTGCTTCAACGGTATATTGATAAATTTCACCCAATCCGGTTGAAATAGGCCCCATTCGGGGTTTGCCCAGCCCTGGTTCAATATTATCTTCAGCCTCTTTCAATTGTTCGGAGACGAGCTGTCGCGTCTTGTACATGCCCATTTTATCTTCAAACACCACCGTCACGACCGAGAGGCCAAAACGAGAAACAGAACGGATATCGGTCACGCCAGGAAGGTTGCTCATGGCAAGTTCCACCGGCTGTGTGATGTATTGTTCTACTTCCTGGGCAGCCAGGTTTTCCGAGAGAGTAATGACCTGTACCTGGTTATTGGTGATATCGGGGACGGCATTGATCGGGATATTTAGCAATGAATAGATTCCCCAGCCAACAAGCAACAAGGTGAATAAGCCAATAATCAGCTTATTCTTTATTGAGAATGATATAATTTGATTTATCATTTTCCATCTTGTTTAATATGATTGGTAATTTTTACAAAATGCCCTGCCGGCATTTATCCTTTTCTCAAAAAAAAAATGCAGGTATGGAAAATACTAAACAATGAGGGTACAATTCTTCAGGTAAAGCCCGGCCGAATTGTACAACAGAAGGAAAAACGAAATGAGTAGAAAGAAAAATATCTTAAATATAATTGGGGCAATATCTATAAAACCGGTTGTGGAAAAATTTTCAAGGTGTTTGTCAACAGGCTGGTTTGCCAAAACAACATCATTGTTATTTTGGGTGGCAATATAGGTATCATATTGGTCGTCCCAGGTTTGATGAGTACCGGGCAAATTGATCTCTAAAAATGCAATGCAATAAAGCAAGCCAACGATAGGAAGTAATATTTTGATCCAGCTTTTCATCAAATTATTAACTGTTCTTGCCAGAAAGCAAAATTAAAGAAATTATTGCGAAATCCAATCTAAAATGCTCAGCTCAATCAAGTCAAAAAATAACCCGCAATCCCCAGAATGATCAACAAGATTCCTGTGATGGTTTTTTCATGATGCTCCAAAAAATGGGATTTGATCCGTTTGATGCCTTTCAGTCCGAGCCACACAAGCAAAAGCATGCCCAATACGGTGATGACGGTATAAATGATGGAAACGGTTAGAATGCCGGTCCAGCCCAAATTCGCAGCAACAAAAAAGTAGGCTTCAATTTCAAGGCAGGGAGAGAAAAACATGGAAGCAAGCAAAGCAAAAATGATGGCCGTTGTTGTTTTCGACTTGGCATCCTTCAAGTCAATGTTGTGATGATGGTGATGCCTGTTGTGCCTGATGCTCAAAGTCAGGTAAATTACTCCAAGAAGAATCAGGATGCCGGGTGCCACTTTTTCAATGATGAAGGAATAGGAATCAGCGAGCTGATAACCCAAAAAGCCAACAATAATTCCGATGATCACGGTGCTGAGTGTGTGCGAGAATCCAGCGATAGCAGTCACTCCCATGGTAAAGCGATTCTTCCACCCCTCCGATTTTGAGAGCATGACCAATGGCAGCCAATGGTTGGGAATGGATGCATGCACCAAACTCAGGGCAAAAGCGCCAAGTATTATTTGTGATAAACCAGCCATCTGAAAAGTTAATTGAATGATAAAAATACAATTAATATTTGAAGAGCGAACAGGCAATACATCTAGCCAGTTCGCCCTTCATATTCTGTTTTATAAACTGATATCCTCCCTGTTTTTTACCCGGTAAGCCTTTTCGACATTCGAAACATAGATGATGCCGTCACCAGGATTGCCAGTTCGCCCGTTTTTTGAAATGATCGTAACAATTTGATCTACATCTTTGTCGTTGCACACAATTTCAATTTTGGCCACATGGCTGTCTGTAATTGAAAAGTGCGTTGAAACTGAAGGATCTGAATTTTCGAGATTCCCGGTTCCTTCTGCTTTTGATACGGTAAGATTGGGGAATCCAGCTTCAAACAAATGATGAAAAATATCTTCGACCTTAAATGGTTTTACAAATGCTTTGATTTCTTTCATGATTAAAAATTTTAATGGTGATGTTCGCGTTCTCCCCCCATGGACGACAATAAGGTGTAGGCCTCGGTCAGGGCGATTATTGCTTCCGATTGGTGACGAATTGGTTCAAGGAATTTTATTTCAACCCAGCCAGCATCTAAAACACCTTTTAAAACGGGTACCTGCTTAAAGGTCAGCAAATCTTCGTCGGACCCACTGCTGTGTTCATCATCGGTTTCAAGTGCTTCGTTTTCAGTAAGCATATAGATGAATGATTTTCCACCTTCTGAAACGACAGCCGATTCGGGAACGACAGTGCGCTTTTGACCATTTACAACGATTCGGCCTTCCACATACATTCCGGGAAGTAAGTCATCTTCAAAAGCGGATTCAATCAGGGCATGAACATGAACTGCCTGGGGACTTTTTTCAAATGCTTTTTCAATGGAATGAACCTTGGCTTCCAGAATTTTCCCCGGGTGATTGGCGACTGTGAAGTACACTTTTTGCCCCTGTTTGACTTTGTAAACATCTTTTTCGTACACCCACAAGTCTGTGTGAACACGTGAGTTCTCGGTAATTTCGAACATGAACTTTTGTGGAGTCACGTAATCTCCGATGGCGACCTTTATTTCATGAATGAATCCATTGATGGGTGCTTTTACCGGCACTGATTCGTAGATTTTCCCGGTCGAGATCTGGTCGGCATCCAGTCCCAGAAGTTTCAGCTTGGTTTTTAAGCCATTCACTTCAGCAGCAGTTGAAAAATAGGCCGCTTTTGCTTTTTGGTAATTCTGTCCGGAGCCGACTTGCTCGTTGTAAAGTTTTTCGTTCCGCTTGTATTCCTGCTCCAGGTAGTCCAACTGGCTGTATTTCGCCTGCAAGTCCTGCTGCATCTGAATAAAATCAGGATGTTCCAGGAAGGCGAGCGTCTGGCCTTTTTTCACCTTGTCGCCTTCAATAACCCGGATCGCTTTTACATTTCCTCCAACAAACGGGCTAACCCGTGCTTTAAACTGCGGAAACAAGGACAGCTCGCCTGTTACTTCCACATTTTCTCCCATGTTCTTTTGAGTTATTTTCCCCAGTTCCAGGCCAATATCCTTCGCCTGTTTTTGGGAAAGTGAAACGGTATGTTCATTTTCTGTGGGTGCATCATGAACTTCCTCATATTCTGCATGCCGCTTTTCTTTCCTTTGCCCATCGTTTCCGCAGGCTGTCATCAATAAGCCAGCGAAAATCATTACCATGTATTTTTGAATTTCAGTTTTCATTATTTGATGTTTTGTCGATTTTTATAACTTGATTTTTCCAGGTAATATTCCAGTTGATAACGGCTATCCAGGTAATTACCGAACGCGTTCCATGAATCTATTTCCGTTTGCACGGCATGTCGAATATTTTGTAGAAATGTGACATAGTCGATGGCGCCTTCCTTGTAAGCGGTAACCGATCCCTGACGTTGTTCAGCAGCAAGAGGAAGCGCTTCATCGCGGTAATAAATCCACGAGTTGAGCCATTTCAGGTACTGCTCTCGGGCACTGTTAAATGCCGCTCTAAATTCTAGCTGAGCTTGTTTGAAATTTTGTTTGCTGATCTCTCGCTCTATCCGGGCAGATTTTACATTGCCCGATTGCGGCCCGAAAAACAAGGGAATCTGGATGCCCACTTCATAGGAGTGAAAGCCGGTCTGTCCATCAACCGACTGCCTGGCGTAGCCACCTTTAAGGCGTGGCAAAAATTCAGACCGCCGTTCTTTAACGGCAGCATCTGCAACATTGACTTGCTGCCGGGCCATTTCCAGTGCCGGATGGTTCCCGAGGGAATCAGCCGAAATGGTAATTGGTTGATTCAATTGCTCCGGTGTCACCTTGGCGACGGTGTACCGTGTATCACCACCGAGCCAGGCATTCAATCGTTGCAAGGCTGCCAGGTAATCCCGCCAGGCCTGTTCTTTTTCAATCTGCACCTGGTTGGCCTCGTTGATGGTGGCGAGGTATTCCAACCTGGAACTGGCCTCTGTTTCCAACCGGAGTTTGGCGGCTTGTTTGATCGCTTTGAAGATCGAGTCGAGTCGTTCATAAACCGCAAAGTTATTTTTGGCGACGTACGTTATGCTCCATGCCCGTTTGACTTGCTTTTCAATCTCCATTTCAGTGAGGTTAAGACCCGATTCCGCCAAGATGATCCGCTCATGCTGCAACTTGAGTTTTGGGGCGATGCCAAAAAGATCGATTGCACCCTGGCGGATGCCAATTTGGGTATACACTCCGGCCGATCCATTTCCCACTTCTTCTTTCCCATTGACAATCTCTGTTATACCGAAATCCCAGGCCGTTTTTTTCAAGACTTTTTGCTTGTCAATT
>DATFMO010000018.1:0-3393 GCA_035266925.1 Sunxiuqinia sp.
TAGTGTTAGTTGAATTTTCATCGGTTTTTAAATTAGGTCACTTGATTTTTATAATTCCGTTCCGGTACAAGTCTAATGCACTGTTCAATATTCGTTTGATGGTGTCAATGGGTAAATCAGTATTGGGATTGATCCTTAGAATCTTCATCCGCGAGCGGTTGCCTTCTTCCAGTTCCGGATGTTCGAGATGTTTTCCTTCCACCATCAGGATGTAAGGTTCATCCGTTTTTTTGTCCGTCCACAGGTAGCAGAACATCTTTTTTCTGTAACAAAAACAGGGCATTCCATACTTTCGCGTTTCAGTCACATTCGAATCTTGTTCAAGAATGATGTCCCTTAATGCGAGCAAACAGCTTTTAGTTGGTTTTTTCTGGCTCAAATAATAATTGGCAATATCTTGAATCATAGTAGTGGAAATTACGTTATAAAATCATGCAAATCAAAATCTTGGTTATGTGAGTTGCAAATTCGAACCAGCTTTCGGAGATCGTTAGTTTTCGTTCGTGTTTATTTTTTGTTTTCTGCCAATCGCCAGGTAAAGAATCATCCCCAGAAGGGGAATAAAGCCAACAACATTTACCCAAACCAGTTTGTCAATTGAGTGTTTAAATTCAGATCGTAAAACGTCAATCAGGACGATAATCCATAGAATGAACAACACTGCGGCGATTAAAATAATAGCCAGGGGCAGGGAATACATCACTAAACCGGAGAGGAAGTGCTTCCTATTTTCGTAAACAATTTCCAGGTTTTCATTGCGGGGGATCGATTGCCTGGCTTCATCCATTTGCCGCTCAAAGGAGGCAATGGTGCCAATTTTAAAGTAATATTGCGGCCCGTCTTCTGGCATATCTTTGTTTTGCGGTTGATTCAGCTGGTCTTTTTTCAGGTACACTTCAGCGATATCATGATTCACCACCACAACTTTTTCGACTGCGTGATTTTCTAGTAGTTCATTTTCAAAATGCTGGAAAGTGATCTCCGTTGAAGGATGATCAACATCGCACCCTTGTAAGAAGAAAAGCGAGAAAAAGAAAAGCGGGATTATGAATTTTACAAAAAGACACGGCCGATGCTTGTCATTCAAATGTGTTGGGTTGTCTTTCATTTTTTTAGGTGTTTAGGTATTTTCCCTAATTTACATCGAATAGGGGTACGGAAAACAGTTCACGCTAATTTACAAAACTTTATATTACATACATTGGTGTCGAGTAAAATAGTATTTCGTCCCGACGGGACTTCCAAAAGATTTATCAACGTGCTTTCTATCAATATTTATCCCTGACGAGATAGTTCCGTCAGGAACTGAATATGGGTAGAATTAGAAGTAACCCCGTTGTATTCATCGTTCCGAAGGAACGTAATAAATTCAGCAAGTCTACCGGTTCCCATTAATTTTAACCGGACAACAGTGTATTACATAGTCCAACTTTTATTCAAAAAAATGAGTATGGAAACAACGGAGGTATCCCATGAATGTCAGAAAACTGGGCAGCGAATTAATTTGATACATGGTTTCCAGAGCCAGCTTTCTTCGCCTCCATCTTTTTATAATGCTTGTTGGCCAGGTACGAACGATAGTAATTGAAGACCCCACCTATCAGGAAGAAAATACTCCCTGCGATATATTCCCAGGCCATGTAACTGTAAAGCTTTTGCTGCAGCGCGGTATGCTTGTGACTCCAGAGATAAGGAACCGAGGCCAGCAGGAAGATGACAGCTCCAATGGTAAAACAGATGGCGGTTGCGTTCATCAACTGAAGGGTAAACATGGAGCCGGCCTGGATGATCTGAATGACATTGATAAAGGCTCCCACCAAAAAAAGGAGACTTCCCCAGATAAAACACCAACTTCCCGCCAAGATAAAATCTATTTCCGATAGGAAAAACAAACTTCCTGCTATAAACAGCATGGTTCCTGAAACGTAGACGACTGCAGCGAATAATTCGAGTCGTTCCCAAAACGAGGCAATAGCCCGGCTTCGTATATAGGCAGAAGCTTCGAATAAATCGTGAACGGTGACGACCAGGTAAAGCAGGGAGCCTCCAAAGAAAATCCACGCACCGGTATCTGCGTATTGTTCATACTTGGGAAGAAAGAAGATGCTGCCTAAAACAAACGTGAGTCCGCCCGTTAGATACAAAATGGAATTAATTGATTCCCAGCTAAAGTGCATTGATCCGGCAGGGGCGTCGCTGAAAAGATTGTGTTGTCGTGGACGATTGGTAAACAAATGTGGCATATCGGAAACTGACTTTTATGATTCCTGTCCTGCCAAATTAGTGAAAAGAGAATAATCCAACGAAAAAAATGGAGCAGTTGTTCGTTCTTCAGCTTTCATCCACTGTTTTGCCTGATTGGATTGTATGGAAGAATGAATCATAGGATGAGCTTATTTGATCCCGCCAAATGCCCCGAAGCAACTATTTTTATGCAGGATTTCAACTTGTGAGAAACCCACTTTTTTCATCAACTCCAGTTGGTAGGTCATGGAGCGTGGCGAATCTTCTTTTTCAATGTAATCCAACACTTTTTGGCGGTATTCTTTGCCATTCACACTTTCCAGATAGTCGCCATAGCGTTCCCAAATGTAAGCGTGGACAGAAGCGTTATCTTGTGTGATTAAATCTGAAATCATCAGGCAACCGCCGGGTTTTAACAGTCGGTAAAGTTTGCTGAAGGTGGTTTCCCAATCCTGATCATCGCGCAGATGATGCAAGACGGCTCCTGCCAAAATAATGTCGAATTGATTCTCTTCCAGCTCAACTTCCCGGATGTCGCCTTGCACAACCGATACGCTTTTGCTGGTTTGTTGCGAAACCCGTTCAAGCGCTTTATCGAGCATGGGCTGGCTCAAATCAACCAGTGTGCAGTTGAGGTTCGGTAGCTTGGACAGCATTTTCAAACTGTAGTTGCCGGCGCCACAGCCAATGTCCAACAGGTTTTCAGCATGTGGTACAATTCGTTTCGCTGCTTCGGTAATCAGCTCCAGCGATATTTTGGCGTCAATGGTTGAGATCTGTCCTGTTTCCAGATTCGAAAATCGTTCTACATCGTTGTCGAACCGTTCCCTGATTTCTTCAGTACTTGATTTTTTCATGATTATCACAGTTTTGAATAGGCGAATTCATGATCTATTGACTAGACAGTTTATTTTTTCCATGATGAGCTTGCCGCAATCACCAAATTCCGGTAGGTTTTCATTTCAGTGACGGGAATGTTGTCTGGTAATCCGCCCTTAATCAATTCCCAGTTCTCAAAGGTACTTTTTTTATAAATCCCATTCCATTGACCTAGCAAAACCGCGTCATCTTGTTCAACAAGTTGGAAGGAATATTTCCCATATGGGAGACCTGTCTGATCGCTTTCCCACGTTTTTCCTTTATCGGTGG
>DATFMO010000019.1:0-6622 GCA_035266925.1 Sunxiuqinia sp.
GCTCTTTCGCCATGTATTTTGACAAGGTGATCAAATTATCGAACTAGAAGTGGAGGAAAGACCATTCCAGATTGTACCCCAAAAGCGAAATATTCTAACTTGAGCTTTCAGAAAATTTACGTTTAAATCATAAATAAAATCCAAATTGCTATTTACTAAAAAGCACTGAACGCATGGAAACCGATCCCAGATCAATGGACTCATTGAAAAAGTGTGGCTGTTCATCGGGGTATTTCATACCCAGTACATAAAACAAGGGCAGCAAATGGTCGAAAGTTGGGTGGGCCATTTTGCTGAGTGATCCCCAATTCTGAAAATTGATCATTTCCTGATCGTCACCTTTTGTAACCAGGTCAGCCACCTTTTGGTCAAACTCCAATGCCCAGTCAAACACCTTGCCCGACATGCTCATTTGCCGAAGGTTGTGCACCAGGTTTCCACTGCCAATGATCAGCACGCCTTTTTCCCGCAGCTTTCGCAGGTTTTCGGCCAATTCGTAATGATAGCTGATCGGTGCATAATAATCCAGGCTTAATTGCACCACCGGCACATCAGCATCAGGAAACATGGGTTTGATCACCGACCAGGAACCATGATCCAAGCCCCATTCATGATCCGCTAAAATCTCATGATCGCGACTCATCAGCTGGATCTGTTTGGCCAGCTCCGGTTCTCCCGGCGCGGGATACTGCTGATCGAACAGTTCTTGCGGAAATCCACCAAAATCATGAATAGTTTTGGGATGTTCCATCGCGGTGACTGCCGTTCCACGTGACAGCCAGTGCGCCGAAACACAAAGAATGGCTTGCGGCTTGGGCAATTGTTGCCCCAGCTGTTGCCAACTGCGATGAAACGCATTGTCCAGAATCGCATTCATCGGATTGCCATGGCCAATGAAAAGCAGCGGCATACGATCCGAAGGGTTCAATTTTCCCATCCATTTTTCAAAATTCTTCATTTCGATGAATTACGACTGATTTACTTTAAAAACATTGGGGATGATGATGAGTTCACATCGTGAAATAAAAAAAAGGAGCCAGTCAGCTCCTTCATTATAAGCTATTCATTTGTATTTCTAGTCAACAACAATGACCAAATATTTGCTGGTTTTCCAAAATTTCGCAGGATCAGTAATTTCAATTTTCTCAATTGGATCTTCCCCTACAAGCTTATAACTTCCGATCGGATGCGTCGTGATGACCTTTGCTTTTTTGGCATTCAGGTTAATTTCCTTGACCTCCCGAATATCGATTTTTGTAAACAGGTCAGGATTAAAATCTTTCCGGAATTTCAAACTGCGGCCAATACCTAAAAACCCACCTTGGCGTTCAACAATACCGTTTTCAACCAATTCTTTGGCTGTACCAAACACGTAATAAGCGGTGTTGATTTCGGTGGTTTGCATGTCGATGGTCGATGACTTTTCTTCAAGCATTTTCGCCTGTTGATCCGCCTTTTCTTTAACAGCCGTCAAATTTTTATTCAGATCCGAAATATTGATGTGCAATTTCTCAAGTTCGCTTCGGAGTTGTGCAATTTCGGTATCTTTTTGATTCAACTGTTTTGTCATCCGGTCCAACATCTGCCTCATTTCCTTCATCTTATAAGATGAATAATTTAGCTTCTTCTTTTGCGAAGCCACCAGCTCTTTATTTTTCTGAAGCAAATTGTTGATCGTTGCAATGTCATTCAGAATCTTATCTTTCGAACTTCGACTTGGTTCCGCATTGGTTTTCGATTCAACATTAACAATATCCTGTATTTTTTTCACGGTATCCAGGTTGGCCTGAATCTCATTCATCGTGCCAATAAAATCGGTAATGGTAGAATCCTTTTCGTGGGCAACGGTCATCAAACTATCCTGGACAGTTTGCATACGGTCAAGCTTTTTTTGTTGGCACGAAGCCAATGCAACAACCGCCAATATGAACAATAACTTCTTCATAAATAAATATTTTTTTTTCAAAGTTAAACTCTTTCGTAAATTATCAGCGCTTTTACAAAATATAATACGCGATCATAAGCTAAATATTTTTCACCAAGCGCTTTTTCTTCTCTGTCAGCACTTTCTCAAGGTTAAGCAGATCAAAAAATTCAAGAATTCGGCTTTCGGTTTCATCAAAACCAATTTGATAAATCTCTTCGGCTTTTGCAAAATCAAAGGTGTTAATTTTTCGCAGTTCGGGTGGTTCAATGATAAAATCACAGAGCTCAAAATTATTGCGTACATTTTGACCAATCGCCAGCCGGAAGCAACGCTCAGCAACATTACGCATCCCTTTGATTTCCTTCACTTCCTCGTTGTGATTAACATTGACACCAATAATAATGTCAGCCTCCTCAACCAACGGCTCAACCGGTAAATTATTCAGTAAACCACCGTCTACATAGGTATTCCCATCAATCTCCTTCGGCTCAAAGACAATAGGTATTGAAGCTGATGCTAAAATGTAGGGAATCAGCTTTCCGGTCGAAATAAGTTCATACCGCCCGGTATTCAGGTTGGTGACGCCGCAATAAAATTTCTTCTTTAGGGCTGAAAAGTGGTCTTCAGGAATGTATTCTCTCAGCACAGCTTCAACTTTATCCAAGTCAAGCAAACCATCAGAAGGAAACGCCCAACTAATAATTCGACGGAGCTTCTTCATCTTCATCAGTTCAAGAATCGTTGATGGATCATGACCAGCTGCGTAAAGCACGCCAATGACTGCTCCACTGCTGGTTCCCGAGATCACGTCCGGATCAATCCCGTATTTGTTCAGCGCTGCCAAAACACCTATGTGAGCAATTCCCCGAGCACCGCCTCCACTCAGCGAAATACCAAATTTTGACTTCATCATTTTTATGGAAAAGATAAGGAGTAAACCGATACGATACAAAAAAAATCCACCGGCTGACCGATGGATTTTCATTACATAAACCTAAAACCTATAGTAAAAAATAAAACCTCATGAGTCGATAATGGAATCAACTCAAATCTGGCTTATAAACACTTTCACAGGAAATCCCCATTCCCCTATAAAAGTTTCTCTTTCAATATTTTCGTAACTTGTTCTTTACTTTGAATGCTGCTGGTGGCGTGCACCAACTCACCATTTTTGTAATAAACGACAAATGGCAAACCCATAAATCCTCGACATTGAGGAGCACTTCGAATCACCGATGCATCGGGAATATCAAATTCCATATCTGCAAAAACCACTTGTTCATACTCGTTTTCCAACTCGCCCATTGCAGCGTAAACCGGGATACACATTGGCCCCATCCGCCCGCAACAGATCATCACATTCTCATTCTCTTCAATAAGCTTTTGGTGTTCATCGGCTGACAAAACGTGTTTTAAATTGGTATGCAACATCGTATTTAAATTTATTTATTCAACTATGTGAATATATCAATTTATGTGCCACAATTTTCCCGGATGACAAGCTGGCAGTATTCTATTTATTCAAATTTTAATAAATCCTCTTTTAAATTGATTAACAATATAATGAACCCAATTTTCTAATCTCAAAATCAATGACCCCATTTGAAGACGCAAATCAACACCCGAACAGTACAAGCTCAATTTATACTGACAGGCCAACCAGCCCCAATACGGCCTTTTCATTGGGAATAATTAAAAGATCACTTTCTTTTCAGAAAAACTATTGGCTATCTTTACGCCAAATTTTAGCGATTTGGAGTTGCATGATTTCAAAAAGGTATTTGAAAAACAGGAGGCTATTCAGCCACTGCTCACGTCAATCAATACCCCGGGTGAAAAAATTCACTTATCGGGGCTTGTTGGTTCGTCGCAAACAGTGTTGGCTTCGATTCTGGCTGAAAAACATGATCAGCCGTTGCTTTTTATCCTGAATGACAAGGAAGAGGCAGCCTATTTTTACGATGATTTGACTAACCTACAAACGGCTTCTCCGGTCTTTTTCTACCCGGGATCCTTCAAGCGATCGCTGCACCTGGATGCCATCGAGCAGGAAAATATCATCCTACGAACAGAGGTTCTCAACCAGCTGCACGAGCAAAACCAAATCAGCATTGTCACCTATCCCGATGCACTGGCCGAAAAAGTAATTTCAGGTGAAGGATTGGAATCGAACAGTTTTCCGGTTCACAAAAAAGACAAGCTTTCCATTGAGTTCCTCAATGATGTGTTGTTTGAATATGGCTTTGAACGGGTTGAATTTGTGTATGAACCTGGCCAGTATTCCATCCGGGGCAGCTTGGTTGACATCTATTCATTTTCACATGAAGATCCGTACCGTATCGACTTTTTCGGCGATGAGGTAGATTCCATTCGCAGCTTCGATATCGACAACCAGATTTCAAAGCAACAGCTGGATAAAATTGTAATCATCCCTAACATTCAATTGGGGCTACAAGAAGAGGGCCGCGATAATTTCCTGAATTTTATTTCAGCAAAAAGCACCGTCTTCATTCAAAATATTCAGCTGGTTTCTGACTTGGTTGAGCAAATCTATCAGCACTATATCCGGGAAATTGGTTCGGAGGAAGAATTTGCCCATCAATTTATTTCGGGTGATGAATTTTTGTCGTCCTTGCATAATTTCACTTGTCTGGAAACCGGCATCACCAATTTTTTCAATGGTGAAATGGATGTTCATTTTCAAACTTCGGCACAGCCGGTTTTCAACAAAAATTTTGAGTTGCTGGCCAAAAACCTGCAAGAGAATGCGGCCAACGGATACCAAAATTTCATTCTCTCGGCCAACGAAAAACAAATTGAGCGTCTGCATGCTATTTTCAACGACCAGGGATTGGATGTGCAATTTACCGATCTGAACTTCACACTGTACGAAGGTTTTATCGACCACCAATTGAAAGTCTGTTGCTACACCGACCATCAGATTTTTGAGCGCTATCACCGCTTCAAAATAAAAACCCGCAAGCCACAGAAAGAAAGCATCACCCTGAAAGAGTTGAACAAATTGCATCAAGGTGACTACGTGGTCCACATTGATCATGGTATTGGGAAATTTGTAGGTTTGGTTAGAACGGATGTGAATGGCAAAATGCAGGAAGCGATTCGCCTGGTTTATCGCGATAATGACGTCCTGTTTGTTAGCATCCATTCGCTACACCGCATTTCGAAATACAAAGGCAAGGAAGGCGTGGAGCCCAAGATCAATAAACTGGGAACTGGTGCCTGGCAAAAAATGAAAGACCGCACTAAGAAAAAGGTGAAAGACATTGCCAAAGATCTGATTGCCCTGTACGCCGAACGTAGGAAAGAAAAAGGGTTTGCTTTCACGCCAGATTCCTATTTGCAAAAAGAGTTGGAAGCCTCATTCATTTACGAAGACACGCCCGACCAAATGAAAGCGACCGTTTCGGTGAAAGAAGACATGGAGCGCGAAATGCCCATGGACCGGCTGGTTTGCGGCGATGTGGGTTTTGGGAAAACGGAGATCGCCATTCGGGCAGCTTTCAAAGCAGTGGCCGACAGCAAACAAGTTGCCATTTTGGTGCCAACAACCATTTTGGCCCTTCAGCATTACAAAACATTTTCAGAACGATTGGAAGATTTCCCTGCCCGGATTGAATACATCAGTCGTTTGCGACCAACCGGCGAAGTAAAAAAAACATTGAAGGAGGTGAGCGAGGGCAAAATTGACATCGTGATTGGCACGCACCGTCTGGTTGGAAAGGATGTCAAATTCAAAGATCTCGGCCTGCTAGTCATTGATGAAGAACAGAAATTTGGTGTTTCCGTCAAGGAAAAATTGAAGCAGTTTAAGGTGAATGTTGACACGCTCACACTCACCGCAACGCCCATACCCCGAACGCTTCAGTTTTCGCTAATGGGCGCCCGGGATTTGTCCATCATTCAAACACCACCACCTAACCGCTACCCCATCATCACCGAGTTACATGGTTTTAATGAAGAAACCATCCGGGAAGCCATCAATTACGAGGTAGCACGAAACGGACAGGTTTTCTTTATCCATAACCGGGTGCAAAATATTTACGAGCTTGAAGCTGCAGTTAAACGAATTGTTCCCGGCGTGAAAACAGTTGTGGGACATGGACAAATGGAAGGCCCCAAGTTGGAAAAAATCATGCTTGACTTCATCAATGGCGAGCACGATGTGCTGATTGCCACCACCATTATTGAGTCGGGCCTGGATATTCCAAATGCCAATACCATCATCATCAACCATGCCCAAAATTTTGGGCTGAGTGACCTACACCAGTTGCGTGGTCGTGTTGGACGTTCCAACAAAAAAGCATTCTGCTATCTTTTGGCTCCTCCGCTTTCAACCCTGAGCACAGAAGCAAGGCGGCGTTTGAGGGCCATCGAAGAATTCTCGGAGCTGGGCAGCGGTTTCAACATTGCCATGCGCGACCTCGACATTCGCGGCGCCGGAAACCTGCTGGGTGCGGAACAAAGCGGTTTCATTGCTGATATTGGCTACGAAACTTACCACCGCATCCTGAACGAAGCGATCCAGGAACTGAAACAGGGCGAGTACAAGAACTTGTTTGAAGAAGAGCAGCAGGATGCCGGACAAGCTTTTCTGCAAACCCAGTTCGTCAGCGATTGCCAGATCGACACCGATATGGAATTACTGTTCCCCGATAAATACATCCAGAGCATCTC
>DATFMO010000020.1:0-10661 GCA_035266925.1 Sunxiuqinia sp.
TATTCCTCGGGGCAGAGGTTTGCCTCCAGCTTCCTTCAGATTCCACCTCGCGATGGACACCCTTGCTATTGGCTAATGGTTGGCAACTACAAACCCCCATAGTGGACTTTCACCACCAAGTTATTTAACATGCACGGCACACAAAAAAGATCCGGCCTTTTTAAAAAGACCGGATCTTATCGATATTTTAAAACAATTTATTTCTCGCTAATCATCAAGGTTGGAATGCCTTCAATGCCATCGACGGCAGTCGTGTAATCCCGCTTGTAATGAACGATGAACAATCCTTGGTTCATGTATCCGCCATTGCGGCTCACTTTTTCAAAATAGAACTCGCCTTGGTTCAAATCAACCTGGTGCCCGGCAAGACAGTCAGTGAAGTTTTTGCCATACTGATACAGCGCCGACATAAAATAGTAGGCCACATCATATCCTTGAAAGCTAAACTGGTTGGGTTCAGCCGAAAAGTTCTTGCGGAATTTACGAATAAACTCGTTCGTGAAATTCGATTGGTAATCGACATAAAACGGACTGAGCAGATGCAGATTGACATGGTGAAAGTAATCGGGCTGAATACTTTGATAACGTTGAAAGTTGGACATGCCTACCAAGGTCACAGGGTAATCGTCGGACAATGAATTGATGTTGGACACCGCCACACTCACCTGTGCTTCGGTCTCCGCGGGAATGATAAATACATTTTCCCGCTTTTTACTCAGAATACGTCGTAAGCCCCAATAACCATCTGAATGGAATTCATATTCATTGAATCGAACATCGCTTCCCGAGTCTCCAAAGCCCGAGGAGAAAAATTTCTCCCGGCACAGATTCACCAGTTTGGCTTCAGGTAAATGCCGGTACTCTCCCATCTGCAGTACAACCAGGTTTTTATTGAAATATTCCTCTCCAATGTAATCAGCCGTTTGCCGAATCAGGTAATCTTTCGTTGGATTAACCTTGAAATAATACGGGTTAGTATCTTCGTAGTTCCCTTTCGATGACAAAGGGGACACCATAGGAATGTGGTTCTCGTAGGCAAAATTAGCCACCGGCCCCTGCAGGTTGGGAAATACTGGTCCAATGATCAGGTCCATCTGCTGAAATTCATCCAAATGAATCAACGAATCTACCACAGCTTTGTCCTGATTGGTATCATATACATGCAGGTTGATTTTCATACCAGCAGTTTGCAAACTATCAACAGCCAGCAAAACCCCCTCATAAAAGTGCATGAAGCTCTCACTCCTCGGATAAATAATCTTTTCCTCCCGTATTTTAAACGTATCGGCAGGCAAATCATCCGGATCATCAAACTGGCTCATTAAGGTTGAATCCAGTAACATTTCGTCATGGGTCATATGCACCCGGTTCACAGTATCGTTTGCCGGCAAATAAAATGGCAACATCAGGGCCACATTGTATTGTTGGTAAGCAGCTTCCGGATCGGGCATGCAATTGACTGGCTGCGGTCGAGCAATAATTTTCACCTTGTGGTTCAATGGCTTGGCAGGCTCTACCGGTTCCTGTCTGGTTGTTTGCTCTGGTGCTTTCTGCTGCGTTTCAGCAACTTCACTTTTCTTTGGAATCAAGATGGTTTCCCCAGCCATCAATCCGCGGTAATTCAACACCGGGTTGGCTTCCTTGATTTGGCTGATGTTGACATCGTATTGATTGGACAGGCTGTATAAGGTTTCCCCATGCTTAACTTCGTGCTTTTCAAAAGCCGACTGGTCAACGGGTTCTACTTTGATGTCGGGTAAATCGCTGGATACCGGAATTTTGATGCGTAATCCCGCCAGCAAACCATTCGCCAGTGCCGGATTGTATTTCACCAGCTGATCTTTTGTTACATGATATTTTCGTTCCAATCCCCAAAAGGTTTCCCCCGATTCCACCAGGTGGGTAAAAAAGCCATTGGTGGCCACTTCTTTTTTCTCGGCAACCGGTTCTGTCGTTGGTTTTGGGATCACCAACTCCATGCCGATTTTCAATCCTTTTTTAGCTTCCGGGTTGGCTGCCAACAAAGCTGCAATGGAACAATTGTATTTTCTGGAAATGGAATACAAGGTTTCGTCGCCGACCACTTTGTGCGTATTCAATGGACTTTCCGGTGCTTTTTCAATGCGTTTCTTCTGTGCCTGTAACTTCTTGATTCGTCTTAAATCAATTGAATCAGGTATCTTCAGTCGCTGACCTCTCTGCAATCCTTCTTCTTTAATAATTGGGTTGTATTTCAAAATATCGTCAACAGAGATTTCAAATTTCTTAGCGATGGAATACATGCTATCTCGCCGGCGCACTCTGTAGGTATGGAAGACTGGAAGCAATTCCTGTTTCACCGCTTCTTGCTTTTGTTTTGGTTGCACCTCATCCACAGGAATCTTTAAAGTTTGTCCTGCTTTCAACCCAAATAATAAGTTCGGATTGTCATTCAACAATTCCTTCTTCGAAACCGAATAAGTTTGACACAAGGAAAAAATGGTTTCTCCTTGCTTCACTTTGTGCATTAAATAGGTTTGACCATTTTCCTGAATGCGTTTATCCTGGGCATACGACTGAACACTCCACAAAAGGACGAATACAAAAATGAGAAAGCAATACTTCATATGTATTTGATTTGTATAGCAATTACGGCCCACCACTCTGCGTTAATTCTCCTTTGCTCCTTGATCGAAACTCACATTTTTACAGATTTTTGGCAGCGCCATGAAGAGCAATCTTTTAAAAATCCTTCAAAATTAAAATTTATCGGTAGATGTTTAATCCCAAAACGTGTTAAAATGTATTTAATTGTTTGGTTTCATCGCACAAGCTCCGTTTTCAAACAGTTGAGGTGAAAACTGAATTGTCTTAAAATGACGTTTGCCAATGCTCATTAAATGCTGAAAACGAAATGTTATCAGAAAAGGTCCAGCGAACAAGCTGTGATCATGGATCATTTTACATAGCTTTTTGTTAACCTACCCCAGCCTTCCCTACGTGAAGGGAGGGTGACACAACTCCAAAGGATAAGTCTTTTCAGCACACAATACACATTATACCACGGGTTGACACCCGTCGCTATTGTTGTAAAACCTCTTCGGGGTTATCAAGTCCTCAAGTTAGCCGTCAGGCAAAAAGTATGTTGGCTCGTCAAGACGCCTGGCTGAAAGTTCGTCTTGACTAGATTTTTGCATTCTTTCCATCGATGGAAAAGAATGAGTCCGTCCGGCTTAAGGACAAAAAAAAAGTTCAATGACAAATTAGTTGATCAAAACAGTTCTAAAAACACCAACAATAAATGTAGGCTTTCAAAGTAACACATGAAACAAATAAACCATTCCACAACTAACCAAGTGCGCCTCCAATACAGTTTATCATTCATAACGGTGGGTTTAAACCCGCGGCTATTATCGTATCATCCCTCCGGGATTCTTCAAGTCCCAAATTCGCCAATAGACGAAAAACTTCCTTCCTAGTTTACAGGGTACGGCAATTAGCCAGCTGGCTGATCCGATGGACTGATAAACCACCTGCCAAATTTCTACATTCAGATATATATTCCGATTTCAATTGATTTATATCACCCCTGTTCAGGTAAACGAATTTATCCTACCTCGTAGAAAGGATTTAAAGTACTAAAAACCTTTACTATGCCATCTCAACTAAAAACGCTGTTACCGCTTCTGGTTGTTTTCATCGTGATTTTCTTTGTAGCCCGCCATTTTCTGGTTCCTGAATCATTTGGAAAATATGGGCATTATCGAGCCAACGCGATGGATGAAATCGCTGACCTTCCGATCCATTATGCCGGAAAAGAAGAATGTGTCGCCTGCCATGACAAAGAAGCTGCCCTGCTTGCTTCTGATGCCCATGCCGGGTTGTCCTGTGAAGTTTGCCATGGCCCTGGCGCAAAACATGCCGACGACCCGGAAGTAAATAAATTGATTAAACCGGGAACCCGCGAAGATTGCGGGAAATGCCACAACCTGAATCCGGCACGAAAAATTGAAGTTATTGACCAGATCGATATAAAAACCCACCATTTGGAAAAAGAAAATTGTATCGATTGCCATAATCCACATGCAGTATGGGAAATGAAAAATTAAACGCATCCAGACGGAACTTTATTAGAAAGTCCGCTTTGCTGGCTGGTACATTTATGGCCAGTTCAGCCGTAAAACCGTTTTCGGCCATCCTTTTTGCGGCCAACGAACCCGGAAAAACAGAACCTTGGTACGCCATTGGCATCGACATCGAAAAATGTATCGGGTGCGGGAATTGTGCCAAAGCCTGCAAGTCGGAAAATGACGTTCCCAAAGACCCTTTTTATTACCGTTCGTGGGTTGAACAGTATGCCATTAAAAATGATGGGACAATGAGCGTTGTTTCCCCTAATGGCGGGATCGATGGTTTTACGCAAACAGTTCCTGACGACGAAATCTACAAGACCTTTTTCGTGCCTAAAATGTGTAACCAATGCTATAAATCCCCATGCGTGCAGGTTTGTCCGGTAGGGGCAACATTCGTAAGCCCGGAAGGCGTGGTACTGGTTGATGAGAAATATTGCATGGGCTGTAGCTATTGCGTTCAGGCCTGCCCGTATGGTTGCCGGTACCTCCATCCGGAGAAAAAAACAGCTGACAAATGTACCTTGTGCTACCACCGCTTGAAAAAAGGGTTGAAGCCCGCCTGTTTTGAAGTTTGTCCGACCGGCGCCCGGATATACGGCGACCTGCACGATGAGAACGATGAGTTGCACAATTTCCTCAAAGATCACAACACACAGGTGCTGAAACCACATTTAAATACCGGTTCAAAACTATTTTATAACGGATTAAGCTCGGAGGTACGCTAATGGAACATCTATATGAAATACTGAAACAGGTTGACGGCTTTATTTATCCCAACGAAATCGTATTGCAATGGGGAATACTGATCGTGCTCTATCCATATATCACCGGATTGGTTGCAGGTGCCTTTATACTTGCTTCCCTCGAACGGGTCTTTAAGGTAAAAGTTCTTCGCCCAACCTACCATCTGGCCCTATTAACAGCTCTGGCCTTTTTGATTGTAGCAGGCTTACCACTAATATCTCACCTGGGACACCCCTTCAGGGCTTATGAAATTCTGATGACCCCGCATTTTAGTTCAGCAATGGCTATTTTTGGCTTTGTCTATTTATGGTACCTCATGGTGGTCCTTTTACTTGAATTATGGTTTGATTACCGTCGTGACCTTGTCATTTGGTCGCAACAAGCTAAAGGTTTTAAAAGAAGGATTTATAAAATACTGACTCTTGGGGTAACCGACCTTTCTCCAAAAGCCCTTGCCTGGGACGAAAAACTCGGGTACATAGTTACTGTTATTGGTATTCCTTCTGCATTCCTATTGCATGGATATGTGGGTTTTATTTTTGGCTCGATCAAAGCAAACCCCTGGTGGTCATCAGTCATGATGCCGGTCATTTTCCTATTATCAGCCATGGTTTCAGGCATTGCGCTGGTTATGTTCCTTTACATGATCATTTCGTGGATTCGAAAAGTCGAAATTGACATGGCATGCCTTGACGAAATTGGAAAATTTTTGTTTATGGTCTTAATTCTTGATTTCACGCTTGAATCGCTTGACCAAGTCCACCGGATCTACGAAGCAGAAGAGTCTTTCGAAATTTTGCACATGTTAGTAACCGGAAAATTAACCTATACACTTTTTATTTTCCAGGGGCTTCTGGGAACAATTATCCCAATATTGACCCTGGGATTTTTCAGATTATACCTTCCAAAGGAAAAATTACGAAAACCCCTGTATTTTTTGGCCAGCTGCCTTGTTCTTTTCGGGGTGTTCTTCATGCGTTGGAATGTCGTAATTGGAGGACAGCTGTTTTCAAAGAGTTTCCTTGGATTTACCAGTTTTAAATTAGGAATGGTTGGTTTAGAAGGATTTTGGATGGCGCTTGTATGGATGATTCTGCCATTTCTCATTCTCTCGTTTATTCTTTGGCTGGTGCCACCTTGGAAAAAGCAGCAGGAGGAAACTGTGCCCTAGCCGGAAAGGCTTTCTATTGGCAGGCAACTGATTTTAACTTCTTGAAATAACCTGGCAGAAACGTAAATTATGGAAAAATCGGAATCAGCGGCATTAAAAAAGCTTCAAGAAGAGATTCAGTCGATAAACGAAAGGCTCGCCCAGGTTGAATCTTCCATCGATCAATTGATGGGAACCAAAGTTCTAACTCGGGAAATCCGGCAGGAACAGCAAGATGAATATTTTGAATTCGGCCCTTCGTTGAAATCCAAGCGATCATTAGAATACAGCGTTGGGGAATATGGAATGGCCTGGCTGGGAAATATCGTTTTGCTGTTCGGGATTGCATTTCTGGTTCAGTACCTGCAACAGTCCGGTAGTATCCTGATCGGAACAGTTATTGGGTTCCTGGCAATAGCTGTAATTTATGGCGTTTCTTATTTTTCAAGAAACACATTCGCCTATCTCTCTAAATTATTTTCCTATAATGGTCACCTTCTATTATTTTATCTGACCCTGCGTCTTCATTTTTTGGAGGCAGAACCAATCATCAAAAGTAAATCGGTGGGGTTGGTTTTATTAGTCCTGGTATTGGCTACACTGTTTTATTTGGCCTGGCACAGAAAATCGAAAATAATGGCAGGCCTGGTTTCGCTCATGATGTTGATCACAGGTGTGGTAGCCAATTCCCTGGCATTCCAAGCCAGTATAACAACAATTTCGGCAATGCTGGTCATGGCCCTCTACTATAAAAATGGCTGGGTCAAATTGGTTTTTACCATGATTTTTTTGGTTTACCTGTCGCATTTGACGTGGTTGGTCAACAACCCGATCATGGGCAACTCCCTGGGGCTTCCTCAACCTCCGGGGATCAACTACTTGAATTTGATCGTTACTGGTATCTTATTTTCGCTTTTAGCTATTATCCCGAAACCAGAATCAGTTTCCAAAGAATTTTTGATCACGGCCATAATCTGGAATGGAATCATCTTTACCGGGCTTCTTGCATTAAGCACTGTCCTTTTTTACACTGAAAATTACGTTCTGCTTTATAGTAGCATCGCTGTATTTTGCCTCATTTATTCCGTAATTCTCCAGTCTCGTGCCGACAATAAACTTTTTGCATCAATGTATGCTCTGTATGGTTTTCTGGGGATGAGCGTGGCTTTTTATGGCATCTTCCTGTTACCAAAAGCATATGCTCTGTTTGCCATTCAAAGTTTACTGGTGGTTTCCATGGCTTTATGGTTCCGGTCACGGTTCATCGTTGTCATGAACACCATCCTGTTTATAGTCCTGATGCTTTTTTACATGATGGACACCCTGGATTCCAACGCCACCAATTTCTCATTTATGCTCGTGGCTTTTTTGACTGCCCGGGTAATCAATTGGAAAAAAGAACGACTTAAGATCAAAACAGAATTCATGCGAAATCTCTATCTCCTGGCGGGTTTTAGCATGACACTGATCGCTTTCTACCATGCCGTACCAAATGGATACATAACCGCTTCATGGATCTTTGCAGCCATCTTGTTCTTTTTAACAAGTTTATTGCTGAAAAATGTCAAATACCGCTGGCTGGCCATTGCTTCAATGGTGGCCTCGGCCATCAAACTGATTTTTGTCGACATGTCGAATATTGATATTGGGTACCGGGTATTGTTGTTTCTGGGCTTGGCAGTTATTTCGATCACGGCCTCCATCTTGTACACGAAATTTTACAAACAAAAAAAGGGAACTGAAACGGATTAGTGAAAACATCGTTCAAAAACTAAAAAGAGCTTCTTTTCGGCTTTGAAAAAATAGAATCGGGAAAGTTCAAAAAAATGAAAAATGAAAATCACATAAGAATCAAAATACCGCTTCAATACATCACATTGATTTTAGTTTTGGTTTGGGGCTGGGGATGCAACAACAAGGAAAAGGCCTACAATCAAAGACTGATCAAAAATAAAGTGAGTGAAGAAACAAACAAGCCTGAAGAATATGCGGTGGAAGCGCCACCTTTCAGCGAAGGGATCTACCCCTGTAATGATTGTCATTCCGAGATTGTTCCGAATCCAGACAAACGGGAATTGGTCGACATGCACGACGATATCAGTGCCATGTTCAACCACGATCGAAAAAATCGTTGGTGCCTTGACTGCCACGATATGAACAACAGGGATTCGTTGCGGCTGGCAAGTGGAAAATTAATCGCTTTTGAAGAATCCTACAAACTCTGTGGACAGTGCCACGGTGAGAAACTCAGGGATTGGAAAGTCGGGGTACATGGAAAAAGGACGGGTGAATGGAACGGTAAAAAAGAGTACCTGTTGTGCGTCCATTGTCACAACCCACACGCTCCAAAATTCAAGGAATTAACGCCCGAGCCACCACCAATACGGCAGGAAAAAATCCAACAGCCTCTATTAAACTGAAAATACCATCCGTATGAAAAAGAACAATACAAGAAGGTCTTTCTTGAAAAATGTGTCCATCGCATCGCTTTCAGCGGTGGCACTTACCGGATGTAGCCTGAAAGAACTAGATCAATTTTTTCAGAAAAATTTCAGGACACTCTCAAAAAAGGAGGTCGATCAAATTATTAAAGACCTCAAAGTTGAGTACAAGGAAAAATACGGAAAAGAATTTCATGTTTCGACCAAACCGGCAACGGAAGGGATCCTGTTTGGATATGCCCTGGACCTTTCACGTTGCATCGGCTGCCGGAGGTGCGTATATGCCTGTGTCAATGAAAACAACCAGTCGCGCGATCCGCAAATCCATTGGATTGAGGTACTACAGATGGAAAAGGAAAAAGGGATCGATTTTGCACACTCCGACGCCTATTACAATCCTGTAAAAGTTCCTGAAAAGGGTCATTTCTATGTTCCGGTCCAATGTCAACAATGCAAAAATCCTCCCTGCACGAAAGTATGTCCAGTAAAGGCAACCTGGACAGAGCCGGACGGAATTGTGGTGGTTGATTACAATTGGTGCATCGGGTGCCGTTACTGCATGGCGGCCTGCCCATATGGAGCAAGGCATTTCAACTGGGGCGATCCGGAAGTTCCGGCAGAAGAGATCAATACGGAAGTGCATTATTTAGGCAATCGGCCACGGATGAAGGGAGTTGTGGAAAAGTGTACATTCTGCATACAGCGGGTTCGGGACGGACGTTACCCGGCCTGTGTTGAAATTTGTCCGGTTGGTGCACGGAAATTCGGAAATCTGCTGGATCCGGAAAGTGAGGTGCGGTATATTTTGGAGAACAAACGGGTGTTGGTATTAAAACAAGAATTGAACACCCAGCCAAAATTCTATTATTTCTTTGGTGTTTAATCGGTTCATTAGCTTTTCCCACGAGTTTAAATTCGTTGAAAAAGCAGCTTCTGGTATCTCGATAATTGCAAAAAATAAGTGCTATGGATTTTATTCGTTTTATCGCGGGCAGTGTGAAAATAATTTTTCAGGGAAGCAAAACCTATTATGCGTGGCTGCTATTTTTGCTTTTGCTCATCCTGTGGGGCGGGCTCGGATATTCGACCCAGTTGAATGAAGGATTGATCAAAACCCACATGAGGGATTCGGTTTCATGGGCTTTTTACATTGGCAATTTCACTTTTCTGGTTGGGGTCGCCGCCGCTGCTGTGATGCTGGTCATCCCGGCTTATGTCTACAATTGGAAGCCCATCAAGGAAATTGTCATCTTTGGCGAGTTACTGGCCGTGTGTGCTGTCATCATGTGTATCTCATTTATTATTGTGGACATCGGAAAACCCATGAGGTTTTGGCACATGCTGCCGCTTTTGGGCACCATGAACTTCCCGTCGTCGATGCTCTCCTGGGATTTCTTCGTCCTTCTGACTTATTTGCTGATCAACTTAGTTGTGGTTATTCATTTGCTCTATCGCTTATTCTACAAAAAAGAGTACAATAAGAAACTTGTGATCACACTGGTTTTCATCAGCATCCCCATGGCTGTTGCCATTCACACAACCACAGCGTTTTTGTACAATGCGCTGCCCGCCCGTCCATTCTGGAACAGCGCCCTACTCGCTCCCCGCTTTCTGGCATCCGCGTTCTGCTCCGGCCCGGCCATTCTTATCATCCTATTTCAACTGCTTGGAAAATTCACCAAATTCGAGATCAAGAAAGAAGCGATCTGGACAATTGCAGAACTGATGGTCTACGCCATGTTCATTTATTTGTTCTTCACAATTGCCGAGCTTTTTAAAGAATTCTACTCGGACACCGAACATCTTTTATATTGGAAATATTTACTATTTGGGATCGGCGACAACAAGGAAATCGTGTTTTACAGTTGGTCGTCGATTATCATGGGATTCATTGCCTTTGTACTTTTCTTGATCCCAAAAACCCGGAAAAATTTTGTGACATTAAACATTGGTGCAATTCTTATCTATTTCAGTGTTTTAGTTGAAAAAGGGATTGCCCTGATTATTCCCGGGTTTACGCCTGATACCTTGGGGCAAATTTATGTGTACACTCCTTCAATGACTGAAATCAGAACAGCAGTAATGATATTTTCGTTGGGCTTTCTGCTTTTTACTTTTATTGTAAAAGTTGCCATTGCCATCATGTTTGAAGATTACAACATTGATGTCATCAATAAAAAAGCAAGGATTGCAGATCGGAAAGCACAACCATCA
>DATFMO010000021.1:0-11595 GCA_035266925.1 Sunxiuqinia sp.
CTGTTTTCTACAGGTACACAAGAAAGCGATCTGGGACTTTTAAAAAATCGATTCGTGTCCAACAAAACCCTCATTTACGTTTGCCAGGGTAACACCTGTCAGTTACCTGTTGAAGAAGTTAATGATGCCTTGAACCTGATAAAAAATTAATCCCCAATGCTGTTGTTTGAAGTGGGATGTCTACTATCTGATCGTTTGGATCTGTAATTTGGAATTTCGTACTTTTATTCATCCGCAAACTGCAATAATTTATTTAGATCTTTCCGGCAGGCAGATGCCAGCTCAGGCATTTCAATAGCTTTTTTGAGCTTTCCCGCATCATTCGCATGATGAGAAAACAGTGCGAAAACTTCCTTCAAACTCAGATTGCCTGTGGCCTTTCTTTCGAGTAACATTTCGTCTCCCACTTCCACCGTGCCTTCTTCCAACACCCGCACGTACACACCCGGGAAAGGCGATTCCAAAAACTCACGCACTACCTTTTGACTATTAAACCGCACACCCAACTTAAAACACGGTTGACGTGGTTGTGTCACTTGAACCAAAGCAGTTCCCAACCGATAAACGTCGCCAACTCGAATGGTCGATTCATCAATGCCTTCCACGGTCAGGTTTTCACCAAACATTCCCCACTGCCAGTCCAAATCAGGATAACGGATTCTCCAATAGTCATAATGGTCGGCCGAATATAAATAACAAGCTTTATCAACTCCTCCGTGATATCGTCGATCCATGACATGATCGCCACGAACATCTTCTTTTTCTATTGCCAACGGTAAATTTGTCGGTTTTTTAAAAATTCCGGTTTTCACCTTTTTACCGCGCCATTCAATTTCAACAGCTTCTCCGATGTTAGTCGAAATAATTTTCATTAAACATTAAATTATTCTTCAATGAAACCTGCGTTTACAAGCTTCTCATTGCCATACTCTCTCTCCGTCTTCTTTATCAGTCGTCTTCCAAAATATGTTTTACCCGGCCTACTTCTCCGGTTTCCAGTTTCACTTTAATACCATGAGGATGTGTTGCTGATTTTGTTAACAGTTGAGCGACATATCCTTCAGTGAGTTCTCCTGTGCGTTGATCCTGTTTCTGAACAACCTCCACATGGGCTCCAATTTTTATCTGACTACGTTTGTTTCCGTCCATCTTTTTCCAACTAAGAAACGGCATTATTTTTAATTATCGGCATCCGGATTTCAAAATTTCAGCCAATAAATTACTGCCCGACCAATTACCAACGAACATGTGTTGAAAAATATGCCAGATAAAAACCCACTCAAAAGTCTTTTTTCAACCATTTTTGATTATTTTCGAAACAACTATCAACGGCACCAAGGAAAGAGTTAAACAGATGGGGTTAAATTCAAAGTCAAAAAAGGAAGTTGAAGCAAATGGTAAAATGCAGGAGCCATTTGAGTTAGTCAGCTGTCCGCGGGGAGGAATCATTTGCACGGAACACCGAGCAATAATTAATACGGAAGTGGTGGCATCCAGGAAATATTTTTTCAATAAAGAATACAACGAATCCATCAACGAATTAAAATCGGCCTTTCAACAGACAACCAACTTACAAGAACCAGTCTGCCAACAATGTGTTGAACTTTTTCAAACGTCAATCATCCGTTCAATGGAAGCCATCCAATCCGATCTCAAAAAAATGACTACCGGTTTCTTCAAAGCAAATCGCTATAAATCGAGTCTGGAATTTGCGAAATCATCTGTGGATGAGTTAAAAACACAAGTTAAAAAGAAATAATCCTTCAACTTCCCCCAAGCGTAGTTTCACAATGAAATCTCCCTTTCCTTTGAGTTTATTGATGGCCTCCTAAATGGGAAAATTCCCACAGACCACTATTAATGATTAATTCAGCATTCAACATTTCGTGCACCATTTTACTAGGTTGCCACTACTCAAAAACGTATTTTTAAGACTCGAAATACTACTAAATCAAATCAATTAGGGACTCAACAACTACGAACAAACATCATTGAAATGAACCGATTTAATTTCCGCTCTCACAATTTTATTCTTGCTATTTTATTATTGATTGGGCCATTAAAGCTGAATGCACAGTCCACCAATGCACCAAGTGATTTGTCGATCAATTTTTTGACGCATGCTGACCGGGCCGTATTGAATGGTTACCTGGCAAACACGCCGCTTACTCGGGCAGTGACGAGGAATGAGAATTTTCAGTTTGCAGAAATTGCCCAGAAAAAGCCGTTCTTTGGTTGGGTTGTTAATTCCAACCAAAATAATACCCTGCAAGCAGCCTATCACATTTTGGTAGCTTCAAGTTTGAAGAATATCCAACAAGACAAAGGCGACTACTGGGATTCTGGCAAAATTGACAGCGATCAATCAGTGAACGTCAGCTATGCTGGTAAAGCGCTCGAACCTGATCAGGTCTACTTTTGGAAAGTGAAAACCTGGAACAATCACGGCGTTGAATCTGCCTACTCAGCAATTCGTCAATTTAAAACTGCAGCTGAAATGGTTAATTATGCAACGGCTCGCTATCCATTACAAAAACAAGATGAATATCCGGTGGACATCAAGCTGCTTTCTGACCAATTATCATTCATTGATTTTGGCAAAGATGGCTTTGGACGGTTGCAGTTGACCTTAAAAGGAAAACCGGAAGGAGAAACCATCACCATTCGTTTGGGCGAAGCGTTGAAAGATGGCCGGATTGATCACAAACCAGGCGGAACCATTCGTTATTCTGAATATGAATTACAACTAAAAGGTGGTTGGAACACCTATGAAATTGTCATCCGTCCTGATCAACGAAACACTAGCTCACGGGCAATTCATATCCCCAAATACATTGGGGACGTCACCCCATTTCGCTATTGCGAAATTGAAGGATATTCGGGACCAATTGAAACACGCCAGGTCATCCGTGAGACTGTTTATTATCCATTTGACAACACTGAATCTTATTTTACCAGTTCCGACACCGTGTTGAACCAGGTTTGGGATTTATGCAAATACTCAATCAAAGCGACATCGTTCACCGGAACCTACGTGGATGGTGATCGCGAACGCATCCCCTATGAAGCAGACGCGTTGATTAACCAGTTGGGCCAGTACAGTGTCACCCGGGAATACAGCATCGCACGCCATTCTGAAGAATACCTCATTCACCATGCCACCTGGCCCACCGAATGGATTTTGCAATCGGTAATGATGGTCTGGAATGATTACCTGTACACCGGCAACAAAGAATCGCTGGAGCATTTTTACACCGATTTAAAAGCAAAAACGCTGACCTCGTTGGCCGACGAATCTGGTTTTATCAGCACCACAACTGGAAAAGTAACACCGGAAGTATTGAAATCCATTCATCTCAATGACAAACTACGCGACATTGTAGATTGGCCACACACCGGTATCCTCGGGTTGGGCAAAAATGAAAAAGGTGAAACGGATGGGTTTGTATTTGAAGATGTGAACACGGTCGTTAATGCCTACCATTATTTCGCCTTGAAAGTCATGGGCACCATCGCTGACCAACTTGGAAAAACTGAGGATGGTGAATTCTATCAATCGCAAGCAGAAAAGCTGAAAAAAGCATTCAACAAACAGTTGATCAACAAAAAGCGTCACATTTATGTGGATGGAATTGGTACGGATCATTCATCGTTGCACGCCAATATGTTTCCGCTGGCGTTTGGATTGGCTCCGCAAAAAGATGTGAACGCCATCAACCAATTTATCCGTTCGCGAGGAATGGCTTGCAGTGTTTATGGTTCGCAATTTCTGCTGGATGCCGTTTATGATGGGAACGATGCGGACTATGGTCTACAGCTCCTCTCCTCCACTTCCGAACGCAGCTGGTACAACATGATCCGCGCCGGATCGACTATCACCATGGAAGCCTGGGACAATAAATACAAACCCAACCAGGACTGGAACCACGCCTGGGGAGCAGCTCCGGCCAACATCATTCCACGAAAATTGATGGGCATCGAACCACTGGAACCAGGTTTCAAAAAAATCCGGATCAAACCCCAACCAAGCTCTCTGAAACACGCAGAAATCAAATGTCCAACGATTCGTGGTGCGATCTATGTTTCGTTCCAAAATGAACCGAATGAGTTGTATCACTTGGAAGTGACTACACCAGCCAATACCACCGCCAAAGTATATTTGCCCAACTGGTCGAGGAAACAACAAGTGACAATGGATGGCGAAAAAGTGGACTCCCAAAAACAAGGCGATTTTGTAGTGATTGACCGTGTGGGCTCTGGAAAACATGTGTTTGAAGTGAAAAATTGAAATAACCCATAAAAAAAGGATGTCATCTTCGGCGAAGATGACATCCTTTTTTATTTAGTCGTATTAGGAAAAGGAAATTCATTTAAGGAGATTCCGAAACAAGTTCGGAAAGACCAAACTCCCTTCTTATTACTTTTCTGCTTCAGCCTTTTTCTTCTCGTAGTACTTTTTCAGCACGTAAAAGGCTTCCTTTTTTCGACCTTTCTCCGAAATCAATCCTTTGCGGTTCCAGCCATCCTGTACATTGGGAAGCTGGCGTAACGGAGACTGAAAATCGGCTAAAATCCAGGGCGTCATCCCAGCCAGCCCGGGAACCCGCTCGAACATGGCAATGTTTTCCTTGTACAAATTGGCCTGGTATTCTTCGCTCCAGCGGGTGGCTGTGTCTCCATGAAATCCTGCCAGGGCACCACCTCCAAATTCACTGATGATGACCGGCTTCTCATAAGCAATCTTGAAGTTCTTCTCACGGCATTCAATTGGTGCGCCACCATACCAGCCAAGATATTCATTGAAAGCAACAACATCCAACACTTTTCCAATTGGATCACTAACCATGTATGTCTTGCTTTTGTCACCATCGCGCCCGCTATCCTTTTTACAGGCTGCACTCAGTAGTCGCGTTGGATCAAGTCTGCGAACAGTGTTTGCCACTTCTGTCAGAAAATGATTTCGTGCTGGTCCGGGTCCTGTTTCGTTGGCAATACTCCAGATAATACTTGCTGCGCGATTTTTGTCTCGACGGATCACTTCAGCATATTGACGTTTGGCATTGGCCAGTACGTCATCGTTTTTCCAATCGATTCCCCAATAAAGAGGCAATTCTTCCCAAAGCAGAATTCCCATTTTATCAGCCATCCGAATCATGTTTTCCTGGTGCGGATAATGGGCCAGTCGTGCAAAGTTACAGCCCAGCTCTTTGGCCCACCCCAAAGTCAGACGTGCATCATCCATTGAATTGGCACGATCAGCGCGAGTTGGATTTTCATCATGAATGGAAATTCCACGCAGAAAAATGGGTTTTCCATTCAACAGGATTTGAGTGCCTTTCGTTTCGATCGTCCGAAAGCCAACCTGGTCTGACAAATCATCCTCGTTAGTCTGAATATTGATCGTGTACAGCTTCGGATTTTGCGGACTCCACAATCTCACCTTCTTCGTTTTAAAAATGAAAGTTCCTTTTCCCTGGTCATCAATACTGACCATTTTAGTAAGCTTTAACTCGGGAATTGAGACAGTGGCTTCCTTGGGAATGTTTGACCCGGTCAACCAGACTGATCCGTCAATTTCTTTTTCTTTTGCCAATGCTGTACCTTTCTTCAACGATACGGTGTAATCATCGATATAATTCTGCGGTACCTCAACCAATTCCACATCGCGTGTGATTCCGCCATAGTTGTACCAGTCAGTCACCATTCCCGGAATGTTGTCTTTCTCCCGCCGGTTACTCACTCCCAGAATCACGAAGTTCCCCTTGTCCTTGATCAGGTCTGTTACCTCAAAACTAAACGGTGTAAAACCGCCTTCATGAACTCCCAACTTTTTCCCATTGAAGGTATAAGTTGTTTTGTAATTGGCAGCGCCGACGTAGATAAACACCCGCGAATTCTTCAGTTTCCGGTGAAAATCAAATGTCTTGCGATACCAAATACTTCCTTCGTAATAATACAATTGATCACTTTGGGCATTCCACGAACCTGGAACCCACAAGCTTTGAGCCTGATCAAAACTATATTCTACCCGGTCGGTTTTGTCTTTTGGTTTCCGGTTCTCGTAAAGTGGGCTGAAACCGATACTCCCGGTTTCATATTGGTCCATAACGTACTTCCATTTGCCATCCAGACTCTGATGTGTCCTGTTTTTGACGTTGGTAATAAAATTGGGCTGAGCAAAGCCCAACCCAACTGTAAAAAGCGTAGTTAGTAGTAAAAGAATAGATTTTTTCATTGGTTTAATAATATGTTATTGATTTTCATTTCGAAGTAATCATTCTAACAAATCTCTGAAAAATCTTGGAATTTTATATATTTAACGTCTGTTTAACGGTACTTGTAACCGTTAAATTTAAGAAACAAATCATTCATCTTCAATATAAAACGAACCTCAAAGGATTACTAATGTCGACGCCAACAAACGAAGAAAAGAAACAGCTACTTGAACGTCTATTGAGTCAATCGACGTTTGCCAAATCACCAACAAGCAGTGTTCTGCTGCAGTATTTGGTACAAATGAGCATTGATGACATTGACATTAAAGAAACGACGATTGGCGTTGATCTGTTGGGCAAAAAGTATGATGCAGATAAGGGCAATGCCCGCATCCGGGTGAGTATGTACAACCTACGCAAAAAATTAAACACTTACTACGAGAGCGAAGGTAAAGAAGATACTTGGCGGATTGTGATTCCCAAAGGACAGTATCGACCCGAATTTGTTAAAAATACGGGGCATTCGAATTCTGTGAACACCAAAAATTATTGGATTGGTGGATTAGTGGCAGCACTCATCATTTCCTGGTTGGCTTTTTATCTGAATGAACGGCAAACGACGCCCTCCATGTGGAAGGCATTTTTTGATAATGGAAAGCCAACGACACTGTTCATTGGTGATTCTTATGGTTTTATGGGGCCGACCGGTCTCGGACATGTTGGCTGGGTTAGGGACTACTCCATTAATGACGCGGATGACTTGTATAATTTTCTTGAAGCGCACCCAACATTCAAAGACTCACTCAGTCCGGCCAATTATTTTTACACCACCGGAATGGCTGCCTACGCTTCCAAAGAAGTTGCCCGTTTATTCGAGCGACACCATGCTGATTTCAGCATTCGTTTTACCAGCAATTCAAACTATTCTGACATCATCGGTGAAAACTCCATTTATGCCGGTCCCATTAAAAACGACAATAAGTTTATCCGCTTTTTCAATGAAGAAAATAGCAAATTCAAACTTAAAAATAACAGCCAACTGCATTATTTGGGCGATAAGGAACAGCCGGACACAACTTTTCAATTGGCCGTGCAGGGGTTGGAATTTGAATATGCGATTGTTAGTCGATTGGAGGGACCGGCTCAAACCGCCCAGCTCATTTTCTTTTCCGATCATGATATTGGTGTGAAAGCAACAGTGGAATATTTTACAAATGCGGATTCCATAAAAGCCTTTTACAATCGCTATTTCGATGGTCAAAATGTTCCGTTTACAGCCCTGTTTGAAACCTGGGGTATTGAGCGCACCAACACCAGCCTGAAACCAATTCTCGTTCGAAAAATTAATTCGAACCAGTGAATCATTTCCATTTTCTAGAATTCATCAAAAGCTATCAATTCCTCGCTCACACCCAGTTGATCCAACATACGCTTCGTTGTTTGAATCATTGCCGGTGGGCCGCACAAGTAGTATTCAATGCTTTGTGGATTTGGATGGTCTTTCAAATACTGAGCAAAAGCTACATCAGAAACAAGACCGGAAGGGCCTGTCCAGTGATCTTTTGACTTGGGCTCCGACAAAGCCAATTGATAAAAGAAATTGTCATGGTTACGCTCCATGTCTTCAAAATAATCCTGGTAAAAAGCTTCTTCCAGCGATCGCGCACCATACCAAAAGCTGACTTTCCGTTTGGTTTTAGCCGTTTCAAACAAATAGGCCAGGTGCGAACGCAATGGAGCCATCCCCGCTCCCCCACCAATATATACCATTTCACGATCGGTCTCCTTAATCAGGAAATCACCAAACGGCCCGCTCAGCTTCACTTTGTCGCCTTGCTTGAGGTTGAAGGCGTAGGTTGAACCAAGCCCGGCATTGACAACAGTTCCCCGGGGAGGCAATGACAGCCGAACGTTGAATCGCAACTGCCGTTCCGTTGACGGATTGGTAGCCAGTGAATAATTTCGTTTTAAATAAATGGTGTTGTGCGCCTTAAAGTTGAACAATTCCATTTCTTCCCAGGTTTTCCGGAACGGTTCGTCAATATCCAACTGCCCGAAACTTGTTTTATGGGGCGGAACAACCAACTGCATGTATTGTCCCGGTTGAAAATCGAATGCCTCTCCATCATCCGGTTCCAGCACCAACTCTTTGATGAACGTGGCCACGTTTTTATTACTGAGAACCTTATATTTAGACACCTTTTCCTCTTCTTGCTGTTTGTCAATGGAGTCCAGCTTCAGGTAAACCTTGTCATCTAAAACTTCTAGATCAAAAGTGTTTACGGCAATGCAAACCGGAATACGTTTTGGCGAGCCATCTTTCAGACTGAAACGGCCATTATGCTTGGCACATTCAATCACGTCGCCAATCATCACGCCATCTGACAGGTGGGCATTTCCGTGCGTACAAATCCCATCCGTTGCATAGAAATGATCATGATCAGTGCGATACACTGCGTAGGTGTGTTGCCGATAATCGAATCGAACCACATCGCCTTTCTGCAAATCAGCCACAGGACAAACCTCTATTTTCCCTTCAATAACTGGAGCCCGATCACCATTGACCCAATTTTCCCTGACTTCAACTTGTACCTGGCTCTCTGGCAATTTACGTTCAACGTAATACCATGGATCTTTAACCTGCTTCAGGACAGCCGGAATAATTTCCCGGAATGTTTCAACAATCCCATGATAGGGCACCGGACAATCATGCTTCACCAGTTCATGCAACTTGGGCAAGGCATGATACGGCACCAAAGGGAACATGTGATGTTCGACATGGTAGTTCATGTTCCAGTATAGGTAACGGTGAATGCGGTTCATGTATACTGTGCGGCAGTTCAAGCGATGATCCAGCACATTTTCCTGCAGTCCGGCGTGCTGAGTCAATCCGTAAACCGGCATTAACCACGATCCCAGCAAAGTTGGCAGACCAATGTACATCAGCGGCAAAATACTCTGAAAGGTGATTGAAAGTCCGATAACCAACAGGAAGATCGCCACGTAAATGCGCGCCTTGAAAATCACGGTACGATGTTCACTTTTGGGAACGTAAGTAGCCACCTGAGGATCAATTCTGCCGGAAGCATGGGTGAGCAGCTTCGTCCATTCTGGAATCGAGCTGGAGATACCGAAGAAAACCAGCACCAGCTTTTTGATATCGGGAGGCCGCGGCACAGCAATCTCGGGATCACGACCACGAATGATGGTATCACTGTGGTGACGTGCGTGAGAGTATCGCCAGACGGTTGATTGCCGAAAAACCATGAACGAAGAAACTTCATATAGAAAGTTATTCATCCAATCGGTTTTGAAGGCTGTTCCATGACTGGATTCATGCCAACGCGAATCGGAAGTTGAAGCATACAAAACACTATAAACAACGTAAGGTAAAATAGCCAGCCAGGTTCCCCACCACAAAAAAACAAGGTATCCTGATCCTAATAGCAAACCAAACCACAAAAGTGTATCTCGTATTGCCGGTCCGTTTTTGCGAACCAACAGCTTTCGCATTTTCTCCCGCGGTATTGGTGTTGTATACCAGGTTGCATCAGCCAATCCTTTCTGCACTGCGGTCATCGACTCCTTTCCTATCAGGCTGTAATCCCGCAAATTCACTTGCTTTTCTTCCATTCGATTCTATTTCAAAGCTTTTAGTTGTTGTTTTAATTTCTGAGGTCTCGATCTTTTCAACATTCATTTTAAAACATTAGTGTGAGGTTGAAAATTATGGGCTAAATCCCCGCCATACATGGCTTTCATTAACCCCTGCATTCCCGCCTCCCGTCGGACAGGAATGCCGGGGTTAGTCATCGCATCAACCTTGAGAGCTTTAGCCCATAACGTCATCTTATTGAATATCAGTTGTTTTATTTTCGCTCCTTTCCAGCACCACGCAATTTTCTATTTTTACCAGACAACAGTAATTTTAAAATGTAAACGTTTTCAAAACCTATTAGAAAAACAGGCAAGGTAAAATTAGGTTTAAAGAAAAAAGCTGTTATCCAAAACCACTTCAGCATCGTTCCTTTTCCTTTGTTTCTCAGCGTATGATCTGATAAGTTTTTAACTAAAAGGATCAAACCATTCTTATAGAATTCATATTCATAAAACTCATTTTTGACATTCTCCAAGGATAAAATCGTAATTATTATAATTCCTATAGAAAGAATATCAACAAATTCTTTCGAAAACAATAACCTAAGTTTAAATTAGAAATATACTTAAATTATCTACAACCCACTTATTTACAGAGTATTTAAACATTAAATCCTGTCAAATGTTACTTTTATTGGGTATTCATTATTTTGATCCCCATATCATTTTAGCTAATTTTGTCGTATAGAAATAAAAATCAATTTACATAATCATTTTCTAATTATTAATCAAAAACCATTTTATATCTAATTCTATGAAGATCTCTACGATGTCATTTGGAAAAATCAGTGCCTTATTGGTATTGATGCTTTTATTCGTTTTTGAGGGAAATGCCCAGGAAAAGAAGAGTCACTTTCACATTGGTGGAGCCATGCGGTACAACATTTACACGAAAAGTTGGGTTAACAAGAAAACTCAACCCGAATTCACGTGGGATACCTGGCGTCTTAATGTTGACGGATCGGCAGGCGGTGTAGACTTAAGTTTTGAATATCGCTTCTATCCTACCTTTGGTACTAATTTTATTCATCACGGTTATTTGGGATATGCTTTTAGCGATGATTTATACATGAAACTTGGTGTCACTCAGGTTCCATTTGGCATCACAAAATATGCGTCACACTCATGGTGGTTCCAGGGCCCGTACTATTTTGGGTTGGAAGATGACTATGATATCGGGGTCAAATTTGACTACACTGGTATCGAGAATCTGACCTTGAATTTTGCCTATTTCCGACAGGCAGAGCCAGAAGGTCCGACAGCTGGCGGCAATGTGACTTACGGAAATGCCGGCCCTGGTCGTTATTCATACGATATTACTCCTGGGGTTGGTAAAATAGGCAATGAAACAGTCGATGCTCACATTCGCGAGTTGAATCAGTTCAACTTGCGAGCAGCGTACCAGGTTAGTAAAGCTGTAGAACTTGGACTATCCGGCCAGGTTGGTGGAATATACAACAGTTTTTTAAACAAGGCAGAAACAAGTACAGCTTTCTGTGCACACATCCTCGCCAACTGGGGCAATGGCTGGAATTTCAAAGGAGAATTCATCAATTACAACTATAAAGCCCGTGCCGATAACGGAGAAATACTCGATATCATTCAGATGGGCGCTTACGGTTCACCGTATGATGTAGCCGCTAAGGCCAATTCCTATGTAGCCGGTATCGCCAAAAGCTTTCCGGTAAAAGTTGGCCCAATCACTAATATTCAGGTCTATGTA
>DATFMO010000022.1:0-2011 GCA_035266925.1 Sunxiuqinia sp.
GCCGCTAAAATTTACATTATCGATAAACGAAATAAATGGAATTAAATCCTCATTTGTCCGACAAGGCTCAGCAAGATTTTGCACTGGTAGAGTCCGCCTTACAAGGAGACGAAAAGGCATTTGCCAGACTGCTATCGAAATACAAGGATGCCATTTATTTCATGCTCCTTAAAATGGTAAATAACAAAAGCGATGCTGAAGATTTGACGATTGAAGCATTTGGCAAAGCCTTTAAAAATCTTCACCAATATTCTCCGAGTTACGCGTTTAGTACCTGGTTATTTAAAATTGCTTCCAACAATTGCATTGATTTTCTTCGAAAGAAGAAAGGAGTACATGTGTCGATTGAAAATAACCAGGATGCCAATGACAACGAGCAAACCGTCAAGTTAAAATCCAAGGATCCCGATCCGGAGGAAAAGCTCATCCGTATTCAAAAAGCCATTCTGCTCCGACGAATCGTCCACCGGTTGAAACCCCGTTATCGTACCCTGGTTGAACTACGGTATTTCCGCGAATATTCCTATGAAGAAATTGCAAAAGAATTAAATTTGCCACTTGGAACAGTGAAGGCTCAATTGTTTCGGGCACGCGAAATGCTGTTCAAAATGATTGAGTCGACCGAAATGGATGACCAGGAATCCTGATTGTTGGGGGGGCGAGAAAGTGATATGGTGAGACTGATTCAACTACTCTGCATGAACTTTTAGGATTTGGTTTTTGACCCCGAGGATTCGGGGTGAATTTTTTTACTTCTATGGAGATCATTAAAAAATATTTTACCGATTTAACTGAAAAGCAGTTCGAACAGCTCACTCAGATGGGACAATTGTACATGGACTGGAATGAAAAAATCAATGTCATTTCCCGCAAGGATATCGAATTTTTGTACTTGCGCCACGTATTGCATTCCATGTCCGTTGCTAAGTTTATTCAATTTACTCCGGGCACATCCATTATGGATGTTGGCACGGGCGGCGGTTTCCCGGGAGTTCCTCTGGCGATTCTCTTTCCCGAAACCAACTTCCTGCTAGTGGATTCCATCGCCAAAAAAATCAAAGTGGTTGAAGGCGTAAGCCGAAGTTTAGGACTTCAAAATGTGCGGGCAATCCAGGCACGTGCCGAAAAGGTAGACGAGAAGTTTGACTTCGTCGTCAGTCGTGCAGTGACTGCTTTCCCAAAGTTCGTCGCCTTGGTGCGTAAAAAGATTCACCAGCAGCAAAAGAACTCGATGACCAATGGTATCCTGTACCTCAAAGGCGGTGATTTTATGAAAGAGCTGGGGCCGTATCGAGACCAGGTTGATATCTACGATATGAACCAGTTTTTCACTGAAGACTACTTCGAAACCAAAAACCTCCTTCATTTAAAAATTGGGTAAAAATTGGGTTGAGTTATTCTCTCCGCAGATGCAAGAAAGCACAAATGTTTGCGCAAAGAATATATAAAACCCGGAGGGTTCAACAAATTCACTTGAGAATCTACTCGGTCAAGTTTTATTCTAAAACGCTTAAATACAAACAAAAAAAGGATGCTCTTTGGAGCATCCTTTTAAGCTAACTATTTGATCCTGATTAGCGGGTAATAACTTTGACCGCTTTTTGTCCATCGGCTGCAAGCACACGAACAATCCAGAGACCTTGATCAAAGTTGAAGTCCGTATCAACTTTGGTGGCAAAGGTTTTCACGAGTGTTCCGTTAATGCTGTACACATTGACGATGGTATTTGATTTTACATTTGAAACATAGATTTTTCTGCCGGCGGCATACACGTGAACAGCAGACTGCAAACGAGGTTGAGCCACGCCCGTGCTTGGATCAGCTGCAATCAAATCGGGCAGTGGATCCCAGCCATCATTGCCTTTGGTGAAGTTGAAAGTGGTAATGTCGGTGCCATCTTTCAACTTCGGTTCGGTCAACATCGTTGACCAAGAAGCACGGCTGGCTTGGTTGTTTTCACCTGATTCTTCGACGGTACCATATTCATACATGAATTCAGATTCGCCACCAA